>JAKAQB010000192.1 GCA_021811865.1 Actinomycetes bacterium
ATGCCGGGCCGCCGGCGACCTAGCCAGAGGGACCGACGACCCATCGTGGCCGCGACACGGTAGGTTGCCCCTGGGCAGCGTCGCTGGTCGGGACGAAGGGCGGACCATGAAAACGGGCGTAGTAGTCGCGCTGGCGGTCATCGCCGTGTTGATCCTCGGATCGCTCATCGCATCGGCGATCGCGATCGTGATGAAGGTCGTGGTGATCGCGATCATCGTCGGGTTCCTGTGGCTATTGAGCCGGAGGCGTCGCGCGAACCGGTAGCATTGACGTTTCTGGCGGCGTGGCCGAGTGGTTAGGCAGGGGCCTGCAAAGCCCCGTACTCCGGTTCGAATCCGGACGCCGCCTCCAGGATCGGGTCAGTGCTGCTTCGGTAGCTGCCACGGTATTCCAATGCGGACCAGGAGAGAAGGTTCGCACCCAAGCTACGGGTTGTCGCTAGGCGGTTCTTCCTGATGCGTTCAGCGACGTGAATACTTCTACTGAGTGGCACACGAGTTCGGAGCCCTGTAAGCCCCGTACTCGTGGGCGACGAGCCAAGTGATCAACGGGCTCTTGAATTAGTAGCCGTCGGTCCTGCCACGGTATTCGACGCGAATCCTGACGGACCAGGCGAGAAGATGGCTCGTGGCATTGACGACCGAGAGGGCGAAACCCCTTCGCCGACGGAACGCCGACTGGGGCGGGCGTTCCAGAGCTCGGCGACCGGTCACCACCGTGGACAAACGCTTGCTGAGCTGCCGGTGGCTTCGTCAAGTCGCTTCGCCACGAGATGACTCCGCGAGAAGCTCAGCACTGAGCCGTCGCGAAGTTCAGAGGAGCGCTTGTTGCTCGCTGAAGCGGCCGCAGATGTCTTCCCAAGTGGGGAGAGGGCCAGCACCGAAGTACAGCTCGGGCATGGTCGTCTCGTAGGCGTCTCGGAGCTGGGTTGAGATATCGCTGGCCGGGTCGAACGCCGGACAGGTGGCGAAACCTCCGTGCGGGCGGATCTCGACGCCGTCGGCCGCGAAGAAGGCTTGGTTGATCTCGGCGATGCTGCCCATCACCTGTTCGGTCTGGTCTCGGTCGGCGAGCAGGTCGAGCACCTGTTGGTCCCCCAAGAGCTCGTAGACGTCGTAGAAGTGACGTCCGCTGCGCCGGTCGATCGACCCTGCCGTGCCAGCGGCGAACTGCTGGGCCAGGGAGTGGATGAGGACGAGTTTTTCGAGCAGGGTACGACCAGGGTGGAGGACGGCCACCTCGAACGGCGTGAGGTCCTCGAACTCGCCGAGTGCGGTTCCGGCGGCTTCGAGCACATCGCCGAGGAGGGATGAGATCGGCACGCGAGCGTGGGGATGCGGCCCGCCCCGGACACCCATCTCAAGGAGCACGCTGGCGCGGATGAGCGCGGTCGGTTCCCGAGTGGCTGGGTAGGCGATCTCGAAGGAGCGGTGCCGGCCGGTCTCGCTCCCTCCGACGCCAGTCGCCGAGCCGCCGACACCGGTGGCGGCGGCCTCGGCCATGGCCTTCATGAGTTTGTCGGTCGCTCCTCGTCCCCGATCTCCGGGCAGGACGAGGACGTCGATATCTTCGGAGAAACGCTCTATTAGCCGGTATCCCTTGGAGAGACTGGTGCCGCCTTTGAAGATGAAGTCGCCGCCGAACTCGCGGCCGAGGACGCGGAGCACCTGGCTGACCCAGTAGTCCTTCTCCACGGCGGTGGGGCTGATCCCGAGGCGCTCGGCGGCCGCGTCGAGTGTCGGTCCGAACTCGCCCTGGTCGGCGAAGCGAGCCACCACCTCAGCCGGCGAGAGCCAGATCGCGGAGGACCGACTCGCTGCGCGCCGGGCGAACGATGTCGGTCATCTCGGGTCGGCCGAGCGCGACGAGGAGGCGGCGCAGCCGCTCGCGGACCCGGGGCGGCTCGGTCTCCGCCGCCCGCGCCACCCGGTCCAAGCGGACGGTGCCATCGCTGGTGAGACGCTCGATTCGCTCCACGGCATCCGCGGCGGGGACCTCGACGAGGCCGTCCCAGTCCCGTAGTACTTCGAACAGCGCGACCTCGGCCGGGCGGAGGCGCTCGTCACGACGTTTGGTGCTGGCGGCCCGGCTGACGTAGTGGACCGAGCCGGGGTTGCGGGGTGATCGGCCCGGAACGGCGACCGCCTCCCGGCGGGCCACCTGGGTCGACAGGCCGAGCGCCAGGGCGGCACTTCGTCCGGCCGGACCCGAGCCGGTCCCGCCGACGACGGCGTCGGCGAGGCGGCCCGGCGGCGGGGGAGCCATGCCTAGTCGGGTAGGGGTGCCGCGCCAGTACAGGCCTCGGCGGACCCGGCGCACATCTCCGGAGCGGACCATCCGCGACAGGGCTTGGGCGACCGCGTCGGGCGAGCCGTCGAAGTCCTCAGGACGCCAGAAACGGTCCCGCGAGCCGAGGACGCGCGTGCGGACCTCGGTTGCCACGCTGGTCGTGCTCATGGGCGACATCATACCACTAATGTCGGCAAAGCGATACGCGAAGTTGACATCGAACTAGTAGTGACTGGTGGAGGGCGATATTCCGACGTGGTTCATCCGCGGACTGACTCCAATGATGTCTCTGGCTAACTTGAGGACGGCCTCAAATTGGCTGTAGTGTCGCTTGGTGGCCCCAACTACGGACTCTCGGCCGCTTCGTAGCGACGCTCGCCACAACCGCGAGCGGCTGGTCGAGGCCGCGAACGCGCTCTTTGCCGAGGCGGGTCTCGATGTTCCGTTGGAGACGATTGCCCGGAAGGCGGGTGTCAGCATCGGCACGCTATATAACCGATTTCCATCTCGCGAGCAGCTCTTGGAGGCGGTCTTCGTTGATCGTATGGAAAGGGTGGTTGCCCTCGTCGAGACTGCGCTGGCTGACGAGGATTCGTGGCAAGGACTGGTCGGCTACCTGACGAGCGTGTGTGAACTGCAATCCGGCGATCGAGGGTTCAACGACTTGGCGGCCCGCGGGTTCGCCGGGCCTCCCGCTGTTGATGGGCTCCACCGAGTGGCGCGGAGGCGTATGGCGGAACTCCTCGACCGGGCCAAGGAAGTTGGGATGCTTCGCCGGGATTTCGTCGTCGAAGATCTCACGTTTGTTGTCTGGGGGATCTCGAGGACAATCGAGCTCACGGCTCATACTGCTCCCGACGCTTGGCGGCGACACCTGGCCTTGTTACTCGACGGATTCCGTGCCGATGCGGCTCACCCCCTTCTTGTGGAACCGATGCCGCCTTTCCCGACCGCGACGATGTCGGATCTTGCAACCAGCACCGAGATTGGAGAG
>JAKAQB010000193.1 GCA_021811865.1 Actinomycetes bacterium
GCTCGCCGAGGGCGCGGCGGCGATCTCCATCCGGGCGAAGGTCGAGCCGCCCAAGGTGACCCGCGAGGAGCTGCGCCGACGCCGCAAGCAGTACCGCGACGACATCAACGAGCGGGCGAGCCAGGGGAAGATGGAGCGCGCCGAGCAAGAGGAGCTCTACGCGGACCTCGACGCCGTCGAGTCCATCTACGCGACCGCCGGCCCGCCCACCCTCGTCGACTGCGGGGTGCTCGCCGCCTTCACCGGTCACGACGAGCGCTTCGGGCACACGCTCGACCACGTCGGGCGCCAGAGCGGGCTCTCGATGGTCAACATGGTGGCCCGCCAGGAGGCCGCCCTCGCCGAGTGCTGGCTGGCCTCGCCCATCCGGGCGACCCCGCACCTGCACGACTTCCCGGTCCAGACCGTGGCGGCCTCGGGGCTGCCGTCGCTGTCGGTCGCAGGCGACCAAGACGGCGCGCTCGTCGGTTTCACCGAGCGGGACCGCCAGCCCGCGTGGCTGTCGCCGGTCGCAGCGGCCCGGGCCGACGGGCTGCCGCTGATGGTGGTGCCGGGCGCCACGGGCAGCGGCAAGTCGGTGATGGCGATGTTCCTCGCCGACCAGTTCGCACGGCTGCCGAACGGCACCGGCACCCGGGTGCCGGTCGTGATCATCGACCCGAAGGTGGGGTCCGACTTTTCGACAGCGGTCCGGCTCTCCGGTGGCCGGGTGGCCTCGCTCGACGACCTGCTCTCCGCGGACGGCGTCTACGACCCGATGCGCTTCTCCATCACCGTTGACACCGGCGTCGAGCTCGCAGCGTCGATGCTCATGTCGATCAACCCCTGGGGCACCGCCGCCTTCGACTTCGAGACGCCGCTCGTAAAGGCCCTCTCCTACGGCGCCCGGGCGGGAGCCGACTGCATCGGCGTCGCGTTGCAGACGGCACTCCGTGACGGCCAGGTCCGGCCTCAGGAGAAAGAGATGGTCGAGCGGGTCCTCGACCTCGCGCAGTCGAGCCCGATGTTCCGGGCGTGCGTCGGCATGGAGCAGGGCGGGCCGCGCCTTCGGGCTTCGGAGGGGATCACCCTCATCATGGTCGGAAGCGCCCACCTCGACCTGCCCGAGCCCGGGGCGATCGATCCGCCCCTTCCCCAGCGCATCGCGCTGGCACTCGTGCGCATGATGGTCTTCGGCTCGGCGATGGCCCTCAACAAGCGCCGTGGCGTGATCATGCTCGACGAAGGCTGGGTCTTCCTCTCGGCCGGCAAGACCGAGGTGGAGCGTCTCGGACGCCTCGCCCGGTCCCAGCAGGTGCTCCCGATCTTTCTCACCCAACGGGTCACCGACGCGCTCAACGCCGGGCTCGCCGGCTACATCTCTCGAGGCCTCATCCTGCCGATCCGAGACGAGCAGGAGGCGATCGCGGCCTGCGAGCTCTTCAAGCTCGAGCCGACGCCCGAGCGCATCGGGCGCATCACGGCTAACGCCACGATCGGCGCCACGACCACCGGCGAGGCGGGCGCTCCGAACTGGGGCTCGATGCGGGCGTTGCGGGACCCGGTCACCCGCAAGATCCTGCGCGGCACGATCGGCATCTACTGCGACCTGGAGAGCCGGGCCGTCCCCGTCGAGATCAAGATCCCCGAGGCGTTCCTTGCCGCGGCCTCGACGAACCCAGAGGACATCGAGCGCCGCGAGCAGGAGATGGCCGCCCGGCGGGAGGAAGAGCGTGCCGGAGCAACGACGCCGGAGCTCGCTATGGCGCCGGCGTCTGCGCCGGAACCGACGATGCCGCCGAACCCGAGCTGGGACTAGGCACGAAGGGCCGCTCGGCCCCGGCCAACGCGAGCTCGGCGGCGGCCAAGACGTTGTGGCGCTCCGCACGCTCCAGCTGGCGGGCGGCCGCCGCCTGCTTGATCGGTTTCTGCACCGGCGCAAACCCGGTCCTTCAGGGCCGGGTAAGCCGGGTCACCCGATCCTGAGCTTGCTGCACAGATAGAGCCGTGAGCATCCGAGAGCGGCTGTACCCGAAGAACGAGGACGTCGTCGTCTTGACCCGCCACTGTCGAGACGCCAGGTTCGTCTACAACCTGGGGCTGGAGCAGCGGAACTACTACCGGCCCGATCGGTGCCAGCAGGTCACGTACGTCGCCCAGGCAAAGGAGCTCGCCGAGGCGCGCCGGGGGACTTGGCTCGGGGAAGGCTCCTCCGTTGTCCAACAACAGGCCCTGCGGGACCTCGACCGGGCGTTCCAGAACTGGTGGAAGAACCCCGGGCACTTCGGCCATCCGACGTGGAGGAAGGCCGGGGTCCACGAGGGGTTCGGCATCCGGGACCTCTCGGTCCGTCGCATCAACCGTCGCTTTGGCGAGGTCTTCGTCCCCAAGTGCGGGTGGGTCCGCTTCCGCGTCACTCGTCAGTGGGCAGACATCGTGGCTGCGACCTCGGCGCGGGTCACCCTCGACCGGGCCGGCCGGTGGCACGTCAGCTTCACCACCCCGCCGCCGACGCTCGAGCGAGAACCCACCGCAGCGGTGGTGGGGCTCGACATGGGCGTCGCTGCCACCGTCACCACCTCTGACGGCGAGCACCTGAGGATGCCTCGGCTCCTCACCCCCGGCGAGGCCCAGCGCAAGCGTCGGCTGCAACGACAGCTCTGTCGCCAAGAGAGCGGCTCCAACCGCCGGGCGAGGACCAGGCACCAGGTGGCCAGGCTGTCTGCGAGGGAGGCCGACCGGAGGAAGGACTGGATCGAGAAGACCACCACCACCCTGGTGCGGGATTACGACGTCGTCTGCATCGAAGACCTGAAGGTGAAGCAGATGACCCGCTCGGCCAAGGGCACGGTCACTGCACCAGGCAAGAATGTGAGGCAGAAGGCCGGTCTGAACCGTTCGATCTCCTCGCAGGCGTGGGCGCTGTTCCGCCGACGCCTCACCGACAAGGCCACCACTGCCACGTCTCCCGTGGCGGTGGTGGCAGTACCACCTGCGTACACGAGCCAGCGTTGCTCGGAGTGCGGGCACACGGTGAGGGAGAACCGCGAGAGCCAAGCGGTCTTCTCCTGTCGGGCCTGCGGGTACTCCGCCAACGCTGACGTGAACGCAGCGATCAACATCCTCGCCGCCGGGCTGGCGGTCACAGGACGTGGAGGGACACCGGAAGTCGCCGGCCCTGCGAAGCGTCAACCACCTTGTCTGGCGGCGGCGTGAGCCGCCTCACCAGGCTGGGAAGCCCGGCCCTTCAGGGCCGGGAGGATGTCACC
>JAKAQB010000074.1 GCA_021811865.1 Actinomycetes bacterium
TCGGCCGTCTCGGCCTCGGCGAGCTGGTGGGTGCGAAGCGACGCCGCCTTGGCCGCCAGCGAAGCGCGGACCTTGGCACCTTCGGTGCCGGCCAGGGCGACCGACGCGGCGAGCTCGGACAGCTCGATAACGCCGAGCTCGTGGCCGAGTCGCCCGAGGGCAGTCCAGGGGGTCTGGCGGGCGAGGCGGGCCAGGTCGAGGGCGCGGCGCAGGCTCGTGAACGCCCATCCGGCACCGACCGACGCCGCGTCGGCGAGCGCGGTCTCGACCCCGCCACCCCCGGCGAGGGCGACGACGACGAGGTCGAGGAAGGAGCTGAGGGCGTGGCGGAAGTCCCGGCGGCGCCGGCTTGCGTCGGTGCGGATGCCGAGGTCGGGGAGGAAGAACCCGGCCACCAAGAAGGCCAGCGACCCCCAGACCGGGAGGACCACGGGAAGGTGCATGCCGCCCAGGGCGAGGAGCGCCGTGGCGGCCGGGACGAAGAGGAGCCCGAAGACCGCGAGGGTGACCTTCTCCGCCAGGTGGCGCTCAGGGCCGCGGCCGAGCACGGCGAGGTCCTGGCGCACCCTCGAGGGCAGCAGCCACGCCGGTCCCGAGCGGGCGAGGTAGCCGGCGGCGGGGCGACCGAGGCGCGCCGCGAACCCGCCCTCGGTCTCGGCCTGCAGCACGAGGGCGGGCTCGGGGGGTCGGCGCAGCCGGGCGAGGGCCTGGGCCAGGGATGGCCGGGGCGGGAACAGTCCTCGGACGACGAGCCACAGCCCGGCTCCCACCCCCGCGCCGCAGACGAGGGCGAGGGTCATCGCTGCGCCTCGAACCCCTCGGCGGTGGCCGCCACGTTGTGCGCCAGGAACCGCTCGACGCTGGCCGGTCGGGTCATGCGGGACAGCCAGACGAACGCGGCGGTGAACACGGCGCCGACAAGAGCGAGGACGAGCTGGCCGGTGGCCGTGTCGTAGGGGGCGAGGTAGCCGCGGTTGAGCAGCGCCAGGCCGACGACGACCGCGGTGGTGGCGCCGACGATGACCTTGACCGAGGTGCGGGTCCGGGCCCGGCCGGCCTCCACCCGAAGGCGCATGGTCGCCTGGTCCCTGGCGGCCTGGGCGAGCGAGCCGAGCAGCTCGCCGAGGCGCTGGGCCTGGTGCTCGGCCGCCAGCACCAAGGCGGCGACCACGAGGTCGCAGGTCGGGTCGGCGACGTCCTCGGCGAAGGCCCGCAGCGCCGGTGCCAGCCGCTCGCCGTCGAGGCGCACGGCCAAGGTGGCGACCTCGGCCCGGATGGGGAGGGGGGCGAGGGCGGCGGTGGCGACGATCGCCTGCTCCAGGCCGGCCGCGCCGGCCATCGTGTCGCGCAGCATCTCCGCCCAGCCCGCGACGGCCTCGATGCGCCCCACGGCCGCCTGGTGGCGCCCGGTGCCGGCGAGCAGGCTCGGCGCGCCCCATCCCGCCAGCCCGGCGAGCACGGCGCCCACCGGCCACCCCGTGGCCGCTCCGACCACCACCGCCGCGCCGACCGCCAGCCCGAGGCGCAGGTTCGCCCGCTCCACCCTCGGGCCGAGCGCCCGCCGGGCCGGGCGGGCCAGCTCGGTGCCCCGCCAGCCCGCCACCACCAGCACGACGCCCAGGCCCACCCCGGCCCCGCACAGCCCGCCCAGCGCGCTCACGTCTCCCACCACCCCTGCGGGCGCTCCAGGAGGCCGGGGTCGAAGCCGACCGCGACGAGCTGGTCCAGCGTGTCGTTGCGCAGCGGCGCCCCGGGCACGGCACGCCCGTCGGGGCCGGGCCGGAAGACCTCGTTGGAGACCACCATCGGCCCCTCGGCATCCACCACCTCGCGCACCGAGGCGACATGGCGGGACTCGCCGTCGTGGGCGAGGTGGACGACGAAGTGGACGGCGTTCGCGACGAGCAGGTTCGTCGCCTCCAGCGGGAGGCGCTCGGGCGCTTGGACGGCGTAGGTGGCGAGCTTGGAAAACGCCCCCCGGGACGACGAGGCGTGCAGGGTGGCCATCGAGCCGTCGGTCCCCTGGCTCATGGCGTTGAGGAGGGCCAGGACCTCCTCGCCTCTCGCCTCGCCGACGATGACGCGGTCGGGGCTCATGCGAAGCGCCCAGCGGACCAGCTCGGCCAGGCTGACCCCGCCCTCGCCCTCCAGGTTAGGCTCTCTGGCCTCCAAGGCGACGACGTCGGGGTGCAGGTCGCTGAAGCGGTCGAGGCCGAGCTCGAGGGAGTCCTCGATCGTGACGAGGCGCTCCTCGGGTGGAATGTCCGCCGCCATCGCCCGCAGCAACGTGGTCTTGCCCGCGCCGGTCCCTCCGCAGATGATGCAGGACTTCCTCGCCAGCATCGCGGCGCGCAGGAACTCGCGCAGCGCCAGGTCGAGGGTGCCCAACTTCACGAGGTCGTCCGCGGTGACCCGCAGGTAGCGGTGGCGGCGGATGGAGACCGACGGCCGGGCCGACACGGCCATAAGGGCGAAGAGCCGGGAGCCGTCGGGCAGCTGCAGGGACAGGCGCGGCGAGCCGCGGTCGAAGCGGCGCTCGCCGATCCCGGTGCGAGCCGCCGCGGTGCGCAGCATCTCCTCCAGCTCGGCGTCGCTCTCGGCGATCGGCTCCGCCCGTTCCCGGCGACCGTCCGCGTAGCGGACCCACACCTGGTCGGCGCCGTTGGCGTTGATGTTCTCGATGTCGGGGTCGTCCAGGAGCCGCTGGAGGCGGTTGAGCCGGAACAGGGCGTCGAAGACCGCCCGGGACACCTCGTCCTCCTCGGCCGCCGACAAGAGCCCCACCCGGTCTCGCAGGGCGTCCTTCGCCCGGCGCTCCAGGGCCTCGGCGATCAGCTGGCGGCCGAGCGCCTGCTCGTCGGACGCACCAAGCGCCCCCCGCCCCTGGCCGGCGAGATCGCGCTCTCGCTCCGACAGCGCGGCGAGCACCTCGGCGCGAAGCTCGGCCACGAGCGCCGCGTCCGCGCTCATCTCGCCGCCCCTTCGGGGGTGCTCCCGTTCGCCGACGCCAGCAGCGTCGCGGCCCGACGTCCCCGCCACGCCCGGGCGCGCCACGGCACCGTCGGCATGGCCTCGCCCGGGGCCATCGGCTCGGGCGCTCCTTCTTCGGCTCGGGTCGCCGCCCCGGACAGTTCGGCGGCGAGGTGGTCCGCCAGCGTCCTCGCCGCCCGCACGAGCGGCGCCACGCGCAGATCCCGAGACGAGGCCGGCACCGACAGGAGCACCTCGACCGCTCTCGGGTCCCACGCCACGCGCGCCAGGACCTCGGCGCCGAGGGCGTCGGCGATCTCCTCGTCGGGGTAGGGGCCGTCGCCCACCGTCACCAGCCCGAGCCGGCCCACAGACATCAGGCGGCGCTCCAGCCACGTGGCGACGGCCTGCAGGTCGGCGATGTGGGGGCGAGCGACCAGCACCGACCGCTCGGCCCCTTCCCACAGCGCCAGCGCGGCCGAGGCGGGGTCGAGGCGCCCGCAGTCCACCACCACGTCGGCGTCCAACTCCCCCAAGCGAGAAAGGAGCGGGCCGAGCAGTCCGAGGGCGTTTGCGGCCTCCTCGGCCGACGCCGGCCCGGCGAGCACCGCCCGCCCACCCGCCATCTGTTGGCAGTGCTCCCAGAGCATCTGCGGGTCGCCGCCCCGGCGTGCCGCCGCGGCGAGGGAGACGAGACCCGGCTCCTCCGGCCAGCCCGCCCCGGCGGCGAGGGTCCCGCCGGCCGGGTCCGCCTCGACGAGCAGCACCCGCCGCCGGTCCGGCCAGGTGGCCGCCAGCGCGGCTGCGAGCGTCGTCACCGCGCACGAGCGGACCGAGCCCACCGCCACCACGCCCACCTCAGCCCCCCACCTCGATCACACTGGCCTGGCCGGCGGCCGCCAGTGAGGCCACCTCCCCGGCGTCGCGCGTTGCGACCTGGAGCGAGAGCACCGTCGGGTTGCTCGTGCCGGCCGGCGCGGCGTCGACGGCGAGGACGGTTGCCGAGACTGGGCTGCCGCTCGTCGCGCCCGCCGTGCTGCTCCCGGCCGACGACGAGGCGACCGGGACGACCTGCACCCGGTCGCCGGGCGCCACATCCGGCGGGTAGGCGCCGGGCTTGAGGCCGACGGCCACCTCGTCGAAGCCCGCAGCGACCGGCGGCGGTGCACCGACCTCCGAGGTGGTGAGCAGCGCGCCCGCCACGAGCGCCACCGCGGCACGGCGGCCGACCACGGACTGCTCCGCAGCGACCGGGACCACCGCCAGGCTGCTTCCGGTCGACACCCGGGCCGAGCGCAAGTCGCCGGCCGAGAGGACCTGGCCGGCTGCGACCGGCTGGGCCAGCACCAGCACCTCCTCACGGCTGCCGAGGTGCAGCGAGGCGTCCGCGAACGCCAGCGCGCAGCCGAGCACGAGCAGGACGCCCACGACCACGAGCGGCAGCTGGCGGCGCCGGCCCGCGCCCCGCGCCCCGGCCGGCCGGGCGCGCCCGTCTGCTCGTTGACCGTTGGTGGTGGGAGCTGTCGTCGTGGTCGCCATCGCTGGCCCTTTCCTCAGTCGCCTCCCGCCGTCGGGGTGTTGATCGCCTGGGACTCGGTCACCGTCACCGGCACCGCCGAGGCCGGCCCGGCCTGCACGCCGAGGCTCCCGCCGCCCGCCGCGCCGCTCGCCGTCCAGGTGACCGACCAGTAGACGGTCGCCGTCACCGTGAACGAGCCCGCCTGCGGCCAGACGTAGGAGCAGTCCGTCGTGGCGCTCGGATCGGACGACGAGTACGGGGTGCCCGGCCCGTCACAGGTGACGCTGTGGCCGTCGCCCATGTCCCAGACGACCTTGGTCGGCGTGGCCGTCGCCGTCGTCGTCACCGGCCCGGCCGTCGCCGACGCGGTGAGCGGGCGCCAGGCGGCAGGGTCGATCCACAGCCAGGTCGCGACCCCGACCAGCTGGGGGCTGCCGTCGGGTGGGGCCATCTCGACCTGCGGCGAGGAGAGCGCCAGCTGCCTCACCGCCTGCTGGGCGACGGCCACGGGGCTCACCTGGACGACGACGGCCGCGGGCGGCGTCGCCCCCGACACCCAGAACGGGGGCATCGGGTCGACGGCACCCGGCCCCGAGCACACTGGGAACACCCACTGTCCCGGTTGCGGGCCGCCGACCCCGAGCGTCGCGGTCGCCGACGCACCGCCCGCGGAGTAGGTGCAGCCGTAGGGCTGGTTCGGGTTCGGCGTGCCCGGTGGCGGTGTGCTCTTCGCCGCCGTCGCCCAGCGCGACGTCGAGGGCGGCGTCCAGTAGGTGTGGTCGGCCTGGATCGTGAGGGCGCCACCGGTCGCCTGCACCGAGGAGTAGCCGTTCTGACCCCCGGGGTCGTCCGCCCAGGCCGGAGTGCTCCCGGCCAACACGGCTGCGGCGCCGACCGCCAGCGCGGCCACGGTCACGAGCCCGGGGCGCATTTCCCGTCCGTCACCGTCTGCTCGGAGACCTTCCACGCCCCGCCCGAGCGCACCAGCGTCGAGGTCACCCCGTCGTTCTCCGGCGGGGTGACCGGCGGGAGCGCCTTGCCGGTCGCCTTGTCGACCAGCTCGGCCGTGCTGTAGGCGCAATCGATCACCGTCGCCGACGTCGCCGAGATCACCGTCACCTTCGGGTGCAACGTGAACGTGCCGCGCCCCACCATTCCCTGGCGTTGATCGGCCAAGAGGTTCGCCTTCACGCTCTGCAGCTGCGGGTCGACCATCGTCGCGGCCAAGCGCGGGTCCCCGGGGTTCGCGTCGGCGAGGACCTGTTCGAACGCGGCCCACTCGGCCCGATACGCGGCAAGCACCGCCGACACCGACCCCCGGGTCGTCGTGATCGAGGAGAGCCCCGACGTCGTCGTGGTCATGGACCTCGGCACCGACGCGGTCGAGCGCCTCGCAGCGGCACCAGGCGAGCTGGAGCACCCGGCCAGCACGCACATGCCCACGAGGGCGACCACCACCGTCGCACCACCCTGACGCCGACCGTGTCGCATAGGCGCAGACCTCCCCGGAAGACCGGGCCAGGCAGACACCTGACTTCAGCCCGACGGGCCCGCGTCTTTGAGCATTTCCAGCCTTACCACCAGGCAAAACGGCACTTCAACGAGTGCCGACGCACCCGAAGGTGTGAAGACATACGGCGCCGAGAGGAAGCAAACCCCTCGTCAGCGTCCCGTCTGGCGCCGCCCGTCCCACTGCTCGCGCGCCACCTCGACCGCCTTCCAGTTGACCTCCGCCCACTCCGCGAGCGCGGCGAGCGGCTGGTCCAGGGACCGGCCGAGATCGGTCAGCTCATAGAGCGTCGCAGTCTCGACCCGGTCGCCGTCAAGATGCCGAGTGATGAGCCCGTCGCGCTCGGCACGCCGAAGCGTCTCCGTCAAGACCTTGTAGGAGACACCGTCGAGCGCATCGTGGAGGTCCTGATAGCGCCGTCCTCCACCTCCGAGTTGTCCGAGTATCGGGAGCGTCCAGCGACCTGCCAGCATGCGGACGAGCAGGTCAGCTTTCCATTGCTGGGCCGTCAGCGCGCCGTTCTCTGGCGCACAGCCATCGGAACTATTGACCATCGGCATTCGTCATCGAACCCGGCAGATTCGGCTCTTGCATCTCATCGCCTACCGCTCCTCACTTGAGCGTGGTAGGCGCCCTGTCAGGGTCGGCAAGGAGCACGGACTGATTGCACACGAGCGGCGACTCTCCGGAAGAGAGCCCAGCTTCGACAGGTAAGACCAGTAGTGCCTCACGGCATCGACGCTCACGGTCACAGATCTTGGGCTGAAACGACGAAGGACAATGCGAGGACAAGCTGCGACTGCGTGACGCGAGCGATAAGCCGGGCGTCGCCGTCGATCAGGTCGGTTTCGACCACAATGATCCTGCGTCCTCGCTGGAGGGGCCGCGAGGCGGCATCGACATGGCCCGCGGTGACAGCGCGCAGTAAGTTGGTCTTCGACTCGATCGTGGTGGTGGATGCGCCATCGGGAACGTTGAGGTAGGCGCACAGCGCCCCGGTCGTGTCAGCAAGCGCCATGAGCGCACCGCCGTGGAGGACGCCTCCGGCGGTACAGAGCCGCTCGTGCCAGTGGACGCGTGCGCGGACCTCGTCGGGGCTCGCCGCCACCAGTTCTACGCCGAGGGTCTGTGCGAATGGCATCAGCTTCGACAGGTCGATGGGGCTGTCGGTCATGTGGACGACCCCGGTCGGTCCTGGGCGAGGCGCCGCAGAAGATGGGCGCTCTCCGCGTCGGCGGGCAGAAAGGTCTCGATGGCGAGGTCGGCAGAGGTGACCTCGATGGGGGCGCCAAGGGTGGTGATGACCGAGAACAGCCGCACTCCACCCAGGCGGGTGGCAAGCTCGAAGCTCCCGAGCAGCGGGCCGCTCGGCCCGGGGTCCCCGGCGGCGTCGAGATCGGGCAGGTAGCCCTCGAGCTCGTCGAGGAGGCTTGCCAGCTCCTCGTCTGCACCGTCGAGGGACGTGCGCCGCAGTCGCCGGAAGAAGGCGAGGTTGCACGCCGGCGAGGGAACCGAGATGCACGGCAGACCACGAGGGTGGAAGGCGAGGCGCAACACGTTGACCGGCGGCTCGAGTAGGGCGGGGTCGATCCCGTCGGTGAGCAGACCAGCCGCGCCGTTGGCCGCCAGCAGGTTCCAGGTGCGGTCCACCACCAGGGCCGGGTTCGGCTCGAGCCCGGCAAGCATGAGCCCGAGCGCATGGCGCAGCGCCTCCATGTCGGGGTGGTCGTAGGGGCGCTCGGGATGCTCGGGGGCGTAGCCGGCGGCGAGGAAGAGCCGGTTGCGTTCGCGGAGCGGCATGTCGAGACGGATGGCCAGATGGGCGAGCAAGTCCCGGCTGGCCTTTGCCCGGCCGGTCTCGACGAAGCTCAGATGCCGGGTGGACACCCCTGCCGCCAGCGCCAGATCGAGCTGGCTGAGCCGACGGCGAAGCCGCCAGGACCGCAGAAGCTCCCCGGAGGTCTGCGTACCCTGGCCGATGACCGCGGTGTCGGACATGGGACGACCATAGAAGCCCGCCCGTCGGGGCTCCATTACCTGGGAGGTAATCGCCTCCGCTACCCGCACCGGCGCACGCTGGAGAAGTGAGCAGACCCCGACCGCATGCCCCTGCCCCTGCAACCAGCGTCGCCACTCAAGCCCGGACGTCCACGCGAAGTGCTATCGGCTTCTGGTCGGCGGCAGCCACCTACCTCGTGCTGCTCGCCGGCACCAACATTCCGACCCCCCTCTACGGCCACTACGCGTCGGCGTTTGGGTTCGGGCCGGCAACGCTCACCGCCGTGTTCGCTGTCTACGTCGCAGCGCTCGTGCCCTCCTTGTTGTTCGTCGGACCGCTCTCCGACGCCATCGGCCGCCGGATGATCCTGATACCCGCGATCGCCCTTGGCGTCGTGGGCGCCGCGCTATTCGCCGGCGCCCAGAGCACCGGTTGGCTGTACGCCGCCCGCCTGGTCCAAGGGCTCGCCATCGGCGCTGCTTCGGGAGCGATCACGGCCCTCATCGTCGAGCGCGAGCCAAACGCCGACCGGGGCCGAGCAGCGATGGTGGCGGCCATCGCCGCGGTCGTCGGCGTTGGGTCGGGCCCGCTCCTCGGAGGTCTTGTGGCGCAGTATCTGCCCGCCCCCACCGTGCTCCCCTACCTGGTCGAGATCACCCTTCTCCTCTGCGCAGGAGTGGCCACCGCCCTCCTCCCCGAACCCAACAACCGGACCCCCTACCAGCCGCGGCGCCCCTCCATTCCCGAGGGCATCAGGTCGACGTTCGCCGTATCAGGGGCGACCTCGTTCGTCACCTGGGCCGTGACCGCCATCTTCCTCACCCTCGTCCCCTCCTACGCCGCCGTCCTCACCAAATCGGCCAACCTCGCCCTCGAAGGGGCGATCGTGGCCGTCCTCTTCGCCGCCTCGGCGCTCACCGAGCGACTCAGCTTCGGAAACGACCCGCTCGCCCTCCAACGCGTCGGGCTCGCCGCCCTCGTTGTCGGCGTTGGCCTCCTCTGCTGGGCCGGCGTGGCGGGATCGGTCTGGCTCCTCCTTGCCGCCAGCGTCGTCGCCGGGATCGGCCAAGGCACGGCCTTCCTCGGCGCCATGACCGAGATCAACACGATCGCCCCACCGGAGCGCCACGCCGAGGTGCTCTCGGGCTTCTATGTCGTCACCTACCTCGGGACCGGTATCCCCGTCCTCGGTGTGGGCTTCCTCGCTACCTCCATTGGGCTTCTGTCCGCCGTCGAATGGTTCTCCGCTGGCGCGGCCGCGGCTGCCGTCGCGCTGCTCGGCGCACTCCTCCGGCAGCCATCTCGTGTTCCTGCCACTAAGGATCGCCCTGAAGCACCCCCCGGCCAACGGTCGATATCGATGGACCACGAGGCTGCCGGAGTCACCAATTTCCCGGCTGCCCGATGAACACCGACCGCCTTGTCGCCGCCTACGACGACCTCCTGACCGCCGCGGCGCTCCTTGACCTGGCCAGCCTGGCCGCACCACAGCGAGACGAAGCCGAATGGCTCATCGCCCACTTGATCCTGAGCGACCCTATCCTCATCGCCGCCGCCGGCCACCTGCTCGAAGGAGCCGACACCGTCGTCGTCGACAACCGCCACGCCATGGACGACGACGCCATCACGACGGTGCTCGCGTCCCTCTCCCACAACGACCGCATCCAAGCCATTAAGCACAACGGCAGCGAGCTAATCGATAGGCACCGCCGGATCACTGAGACCGCCTCCACCACGACCGTCGCGCTCCACCTCCACGACCGACACGGCCAGCTCACCCACCAAGGCACCACCACCTGGGCCGACCTCCTCACGGCACGAGCGAACCAGCACCTCCCCGGCCACGCCCGTACGCTGCGACGAATCGCCGATCCCGGTGCGTGACAGCCATCGCGGCCAACCGGCGTCTCGGTCGACCGATCCGAACCTGAACGGGGCCGCCCCAGACACCCAAGAATGGTCGGATGGCCCAGCTTGCTTGTCCGCCAGATCGGAAAAGCTCACGCTGACCGGCGCGCTTGACCGCCGTCAGCATCGTCAACTGCCGAGAGCCAGATCTCCGACCGACGTCGCCGACATCCGGGAATTGGTAACCGCCCTGTCGATAGTCACCCGACGCCGGGACCGCCTCCAGAGATCGGAGCCAGCCAGTCGAGCGCGTCGGTATACAGGCGGTCGTCGCGCGCGCCGTCCAGGTGCGACATCCCCTGGTACGTCGTGGCTCGAGGGCGTCGGCGACCTCGGGAGAAGCCAGCCGGAAGTAGCGGTGACGCCCGGAGGACTCGACGGTGACGAGACCCCTCGACGAGGCGTCCGAGGTGGCCCGACGCCGTCGAGGGTGCCACCTTGGCTTCGACGGCCAACGTGGTGGCGGCGAGCGCCCGACCGTCTTGGACACGACGGTGGTCAACGTCGCCCTGCCCGCCCTGTCCCGCGGTCTGCACACCTCGACCACCGGGTTGCAGTGGGTCGTCGATGGCTACAGCCCGGCGTTCGCCGCCCTGCTGCTCTCCGGTGGAGCACACGTGTTGACGCCGGCGTAATTCCCCACCTCGGCGCCGCCGGAATTCCCCACCGAGTCCCTGGGAAGAGCGTGTTAGTCGATGGCGCCTCCGTCCTGCAAGGCGATGTCGAGGAGGTCCTCGAGATCCGCGCTGAGCGCCCGGGCGGTGGCCCAGCCGAGCGCGCTCCCGAGGACGACGGTGCGCTCGCCGCGGCGTAGCTGGACGCGCCAGACCCGCCCCGTCGGCCTTGTCCCCGGCGCAGTCGGCTCGTGGCCGAGCTCGAGCACGAGGCGGTGGCGGGCTCTCGAGCGCCGGCAGGTCGGCGAGCAGTAGATGGGCGGGCGGCCGCGGCGACCCGGCGTGCGCTCGACGGGCCGCGTGCAGCCCTCTGCGGCGCAGGTGGCGGTCACGGCTCCGCTCCGGTGGGGCGGTGCATCGGACGGTAGCTGCGGCCGTCCATGTGCAGGTGGTGCGCCCGGTTGACCACGCGATCAAGGATCGACTCGGCGACGACGGGGTTCGGGAACAGCGAGTACCAGTCTCCGGCGGCACGGTTCGCCGTGAAGACGAGGCTCTTGTTCCTCCGCTCGGTGACGAGCTCGTAGAGGTCGTCGGCCTGGGCGGTGGTGAGCTCGCGCATGGCGAAGTCGTCCAGGATGAGCAGCGCGGGGCGGGCCCAGCGGCGAAGACGTTGCTCCCAGCTCCGATCGGCATGCCCGCCGGCAAGGTCCGCGAGCAGGCGGGAGGTCTTCGTGAACAAGACGCTGTAGCCGCGCCGGCACGCGACATGGCCGAGCGCCTGGGCGACGTGGGTCTTTCCGACCCCGACGGGCCCGTGCAGGATCACCGACTCGCCGGCCTCCACGAAGCGCAGGCTCAAGAGGTCCCGGATGCGGGCCGAGGGGAGCTTCTGGTTGTAGGAGAAGTCGAAGTCCTCGATCGTGGCTGCCTGCTCGAAGCGCGCGGCCCGCACGCGCCGCTCGATGGCCGCGGCCTCCCGGCGGGCGATCTCGTCCTCGCAGAGCACCTGGAGGAACTCGAGGTGGCCGAGATCTCCGGCGTGGGTCTGGGCGAGGCGGGCCTCGAGGGTGTCGAGCATGCCGGAGAGCGCGAGTGCCTTCAGGCTCGCCTCGAGCTGGTGGCGCCTCGTCACGACGCCTCCCCGTTGCCGTCCGCCGCGTCGCACTGGTTGTCCTCTGGCGCCTCGAGGCGGAACAGCCGGGCGGGCCCGTGCAGGTGAGCGGGTGCGCTGGCTGCACCCGGCGAGGGCGGCTGTTCGGCCTCGGTGCCGGTGGCGAGGATCCCCTTCACCGTGCGGTAGGAGGGATCCCCGGCAAGAAGCGCCCGCTCGCAGGCCGCGTCCAGGCGGGAGGCTTCGTAGCGGTCGGCGAGACCGAGCACCCCTTGGGCCGAGCGCAGCCGGTGGAGGGCGTTGACCGACAACAGCTCGCCCACGAGCGCGCTGACGTGCTCACCGAGCTCACCGGCCCGACGGCGGCACCAGGTCGCGTGCGCATGAAGAAGGCGACCTTCTCCGGCGGGTAGTCGTCGTAGTTGGTCTGGCGCCCCCTTTCGATGCGCGCCCAGGTGCGGACGAGCTCGCCCTCGACGAAGACCTCGACGAGCCGGTCGCTCGCCCGGCAGTCGACGTGGCTTCCGATGAAGCGCCAGGGCACCGTGTAGAGGGCGCCGCCCACGCGCACGTAGCAGTCGACGCCGACCTTCGGTCGCGACCAGGTGGCGAGCTCGAAGGGCTGGTCCGGGAGTGCCACGAGCGCACCCTGCTCGAGGGCCTCGAAGACCTCGAGGGGCCGTGCGCCCTCGAGGGAGCGGTGGTGGCGCTTCCCGGCGACCTCGAGACACCAGGCGATGGCCCTCTCCTGCATCTCGGCCTCGCTCTGCCACTCCCGCCCCCGGAAGAAGCTGTCGCGGACATAGGGCATCGGGCGCTCGACCCGGGGCTTGTCCTTCGGCTTTCCGGCCCGGGCGGGGTCGATGAGCACCTGGTAGTGGGCGGCGAGGTCTGCGTAGGCGCGGTTGACCTTCGGGTCGTAGAGGTCGGGGCGCTCGACGCCGGTCGCCAGGTTGTCCGGCACGAGACGGCGCGGCGCCCCGCCGAAGAAGGAGAACGCCGCCACGTGCGCGGCGACGAAGGCCGCCTGGTCGAGGCGGAGCGTGGGCCGGACGAACAGGTGCCGGCTGCAGGCAAGCACGAGGACGAAGGCCCAGACCCGGCGAACCCGGTCCGTCCCGGGGTCCACCCACGAGCCGAGGAAGCCGTAGTCGACCTGACCCTCCTCGCCAGGTGGCACCGGCGGGCGCGGCGGCGTGGCCTTCTTCCGCGCCACCTCCTCGGGGAAGGCCTCCGCCACGTACTCGCGAAAGGCCGTGATGCCGACGCTGAGCCCGTGCTCGTCGCGAAGGCGCTGGTGGACGGTCGAGACGGTGTTCGTCTCCAGCATCTCGGCGATGCGCTCGCGATGGCGGTCGATGAGCGGGAAGGTGAGGCTGCGGGCCCTGCCGTCAACGAGCTCGGGGAACCAGCCCCGGACGAGCTCGGCCCACTCGGCCCGCGAAAGGCGCGGCCCGCCGGGCGTGATCCCTGCCGCCTCAGCTGGGGCGACGTACTTGCGGACGGTCTTTCGGTCGATGCCGAGACTGCTCGCCACGACGGCCTTCGGCCGCCCCGCGTGCCAGTGCTCGAGCACCTCCACAACGTCGATCACCTCGAAGTGCCTCCTTGCCATGTGGACCTCGCTCCTTTCGGAGCGAGGCATCTATCGCGACAAGGGGCTCGGTGGCGAATCGCTCGTCCCCACGATCAGGTGGGGAATAACTCCGGCGAGGCGCTGGGGAATAACTCCGGCGTCATGGCGTCCGGGTGGGGAATTACTCCGGCGTCGACACCTCGGCGGCCTGGTCGCCTTCCTCGTCGCCGGTGCCGCCTTCGTCCTCGTCGAGCACCGGGTGGCACGCCCCATGCTGCCCCTCGAGATGTTCGCCTCCCGCCAGCTCACGGCTGCCACCACCGTCGGCCTGCTGCTCAACCTCGGCTTCTACGGCGAGCTGTTCGTCATGAGCCTCTACCTCCAACAGCACCTCGGCCTCAGCCCGCTGCTCGCCGGGGTCGCCCTCCTCCCCCAAATGGCGATGGCCGTCGTCGGCTCCACGGCATCAGGGCTCGTCATGGCCCGCAGTGGCCCACGCCTGCCCATGCTCGCCGGCCTCCTCCTCGGCGCAGCCGGCCTGTTCGGCCTCACCGCGCCCGGTCCCCACGGCCCCTACGCCGTCCTCGTCGCCCCCTTCCTCGCCGTCGTGCTCGGGACGTCCTTCACCATGCCGGCCGCGAACGCCGCGGTCATGGAAGCCGCCCCCACCGAGCGCGCCGGGCTCGCGTCGGGCACCCTCGGGGTCGCCGTCCTCGGAACCCTCGTCGCCCGCCAACAGCACTTCGTCGCCGGCTTGCACCTCAACATGGCCATCGCCGGCGTCGCCATCCTCCTTGGCGCGAGCCTGAGCATCTGGCGCATCTGAGGTGAGAGCCGCAAAACGGCACTTCAGCGAGTGCTGACATACCCGAAGGTGTGAAGACATACGGCGCCGAGAGGAAGCAAACCCCTCGTCAGCGCCCCGTCTGGCGTCGCGCGCACCACTGTTCGCGTGCCGCCTCGACCGCCTTCCAGTTGACCTCCGCCCACTCCGCGAGCGCTGCGAGCGGCTGGTCGAGGGACCGGCCGAGGTCGGTCAGCTCGTAGAGGGTCGTGGTCTCGACCCGACCTCCATCCAGCCTTCGCGTGATCAGGCCGTCTCGCTCGGCGCGCCGCAGCGTCTCCGTCAAGACCTTGTAGGAGATGCCGTCCAACGCGTCATGGAGATCCTGGTAGCGACGGCCGCCCTCGCCGAGTTGCTCAATTATGGGCAGGCACCAGCGGGCACCTACCAGCGCCAAGAAGCGCCCAGCGAAGATCGCACCAACATCGTGCCCGCGCGGATGATTATGGACGACCAACTGATCTCACCATCACTCGTCCGCAGGCCCTGCCATCCACGCGGTCCACAAACGCGCCGCTGACGGCCAGGGCAATTGCAAAGGCACCGGCGGCGAGGATCATGTCGATCCGAAACCCACCGAGGAACCCGCTTCCTCCTGCCACGAAGCTCCCCAGCAAGGCGACGCCGACCATGCCGCCGAGCTGTCGGGCAGCGTTCAGGGAGCCAGAGGCCACGCCGCCACGTCCTTCTTCTGCAGTCTCGATGACTGCGGCGGTTGCCGGCATCATGGTGAAGGCGATCCCGAACCCAGCAAGCGTCACCGACGGCAGGAGCAACCAGTACGGGGTGCGTAGTCCCGCCAACGCGAGGCTCAGCAGTCCCACACTGCCTATCCCGAGGCCGACGAGCATCGGACGGCGCGGTCCCCTACCAGCCATGACACGCCCGGAAAGGACAGAGCCGAGCATCGTGGCAGCCATCTGCGGCGCCAACACGAAGCCAGCGGTAAGGGCCGAGAGACCCCGCTCCTGCTGCAAATAGAGGCTCATCACGAACAACTCGCC
>JAKAQB010000194.1 GCA_021811865.1 Actinomycetes bacterium
ATAATAGTCGTTATCGACGGGGCGTCGGTGACATCGCCGGCCAACCTCACCCAGGACCTCCTCGCCCTTCACCCCGGCCGGCGGGTGTCGCTGGCGTTCGTGAACCCGAGCGGCCAGCACCAAAGCGTCGGCCTCACGCTGAAGGCAGGGCCGCCGCAATAGCCCAGCAGCCCGAGCCCAGCAGCCCGAGCCCAGCAGCCCGAGCCCAGCAGCCCGAGCCCAGCAAGCGAGTCGAGCGGGAGGGCCGGGCCGCGGCAGACTTCAGCGATGGAGCGCAACGTCCTCGGCGGCCCGCTCGAGCCCTGCGGCACCGACCCGCTCACCGGCTTCTACCGGGACGGGTGCTGCGCCACCGGGCCGGAGGACGCCGGCCGGCACACGATCTGCGCCGTGGTCACCGCCGAGTTCCTCGAGCACCAGCGCAGCATCGGCAACGACCTGTCCACCCCGGCCCCCCTCTGGGGGTTCCCCGGGCTCGTGCCCGGCGACCGGTGGTGCGTGACCGCCGCCAACTGGCTGCGGGCCTACCACGCCGGGCGGGCCTGCTTCGTGGTGCTGGCGTCGACCAACGAACGGGCTCTCGACGTCGTGCCCCTCGAGGCGCTGCGGGAGCTGGCCGTGGACGTCCCCTCCGGCCCCACCGGCCTGTAGCGTCGTGGCCTCTCCGCCGGCGCGATGGCTGGTGCTCGTCTACCGGGTCCCGGGCGAGCCGACCCGGCTCCGGGCGGGCGTGTGGCGAAAGCTCAAGGGCCTCGGGGCGGTGTACGTCCAGACCTCGGCGGCGGCACTGCCCGCGTCCCCGGCGGCCGAACGGGCCCTGCGCTCCCTCCGCAACGAGATCCTCGAGATGGGCGGCAGCGGGCTGCTGCTGGTCGGTGACGTCGTGGCGGGCGAGCCCGAGCTGGTGGGCGTGTTCAACGCTGCCCGCGACGACGAGTACGAGGAGATCGTCGACCGCTGCGAGGACTTCGTGCGCCAGATCGAAAAGGAGTACGACGCCGACCACTTCACCTACGCGGAGCTGGAGGAGAACGACGTCGACCTGGCCAAGCTGAAGGGCTGGTTCGAGAAGGTGCGTTCCCGTGACGTCCTCGGTGCCGCCGGGGTCGGGCGCGCCGAAGAGGCGCTGGAGCAATGCGAGCGGGCCCTCGAGAACTACGCCAGCCACGTCTACTCCCGTGAGACCGAGGGCTGAGGCCGGCACCCACTGTTCACCCACCGTTGGTACAGCTGCCATCGCCCGTTGGCTGGCTCCTCACCCGGGTGTGATTCCGTCCTGACGACGTCCCACCTCGCCGTTGGACCCGCCCCAGGAGGTCGCAGCCGTGCCCCACCGCTCCCCCGGACCGCTTTCCCCGCCCGGCCGCCGCACCCTGCCGGCAGTCGTGGCGCTCGTCGCTGCCATCGGGCTGGTCGCCGCCGGCTGCGGATCCACCAAGTCGTCGTCGGGCAGCGGCGGGGCCGCCAGCGGCTCTTCGTCGGCGGCAACCTCGGGTGGCAGCGCCGGGTCGAGCACGAGCAAGCCCGTTCCGCTCGTCCTCTACGCCGCCGAGGGCTACGACGCGGCTGAGGGCGCCGCCTTCCAGAAGGCCACCGGGATCCCGACGACCGTCGACGACAACAGCACCGGGCCGCTCACCACCAAGATCGAAGCCGAGGGCAGGAACCCCCACTGGGACCTCTTCTGGGTGGACGGCGCCACCGTCTTCGCCGGGCTGGACCAGCTCCACCTGCTCCTGAAGGGCTGGGAGCCGTCGGCAACGAGCAACTACAACGCCGTCGGCGCGTCCCTGGTCCCGGCGGACAAGAGCTACATCCCGACAGGCGTCACCATGGCGGCGGCCCTCGTCTACAACACCAAGCTCGTCAAGAACCCGCCGACAGCGTGGGCACAGCTGACCGAGTCGCAATGGAAGGGCGCCGTCGGCATGAACGACCCCTCCGTCTCCGGCCCGACCTACCCCTACGTCGCCGGCATCATGCAGCAGCTCGGCGGCGTCCCCCAGGGCGAGGCCTTCTTCCAGAAGCTCAAAGCCAATGGCCTGCACATCTACCAGACCAACACCAACACCTTGCAGGCCCTGGAGACCGGTGTCATCAAGCTGGCAACGGTGCAGAGCTCGGCGGGTATCGGCGCCGGCTTCGGCAACAAGGACATCAAGGTCGAGTACCTGAAGTACGAGACCGTGTTGCCCTCGTGCCTCGGCATCTCGGCCTACGTGTCCAAGCAGGCGCAGGCCGAGGCGAAGCGCTTCGTGGAGTTCGTGCTCTCACCCGCCGGGCAGCGGGTGATGCAGTCCGGTGACCCGCACGGCGACTCCTTGTTCTTCCCGCTCGTCAACGGGGAGAGCCCGCTGCCGGCCGTCGGCACGCCCCTCGCTGACATCCCAACCCAGAACCTGAACCCCTACGTGTGGGGCCCCCGGGAGAACAGCCTCAACAGCTGGTTCACCTCGCACATCATCCAGTGACCTCATTGGTGGACGAGCCTGCCGGGCCGCCACGGGCGGGAGCGATCTCGCCGGCGGCTCCGGTCGGGTTCGGCTTCTCCCGTCGCTTCGCCCTGCGGGTCCCGCAGCTCGCCTTCGGCACGGTCGTGTGGGCTGTCCTCGCCCTGCTGCTGATCGTGCCGATCCTGTTCTTCCTCGTGATGGCGTTCTCGCCGCGGCTGCTCGGGCAGGGCAGGAGCTGGTTCACACTCGGCAGCTTCCGGCAGGTGTTCACCGGGTTCTTTGCTCACTCACTGGTCGACTCCCTGTGGCTGAGCGTCACGTGCGCGTTGCTCGCCGTCGCCATCGCCCTGGCGCTGGCGTGGGGCGTGCAACGCACGGACATGCCGGGCAAGCGGGTCTGGCCGCTGGCGGTGTGGAGCCTGCTGCTCATGCCGTCGTTCCTCGTCGCCGAGGGCTGGGAGTACCTGCTGCAGCCGCACGGGGTGCTCAACCAGTTCGGCATCCCGAGTGCGTGGGCCTACGGCATCTTCTTCGGCCCGGTCGGCGTTGTGTTCGTCGACACGATGGCAATCGTGCCGTTCTGCTACATGGCCGTGTCGGTGTCGCTCGCCAACCTCGGCTCGGAGTTCGAGGACGCGGCTCGGGTGCACGGCGGCGGCCGGTGGCGCACGGCGCGGGTCGTGGTACCGATACTTGCCCCGGCGATCAT
>JAKAQB010000195.1 GCA_021811865.1 Actinomycetes bacterium
CATGCCTTCCTCCTCGTCCACGACGGCCGTTGCCGTCCCCCAACGTGGTGTCGGGACCGGACCCTAGCGGGCGTTCGGTTCGAGGTCAACGTGATCGCCTGCGACCAGGGGACGCTCAGCAGCGGCACGGGATTGGGGGGCCGAGCGTCGGTTAGGGCTGGTGGTCGCCGGGGCGGATGGGGTAGACCTTCCCCCGTGGCGAGGAAAGGCCAGGACGCTCCCACCGCGGAGCGCATCCTCGTCGCGGCGGCGGAGCGGTTCGCGACCAAGGGCTACCACGCCACGACCACCCGTGAGATCGCCGCCGCCGCCGGCGTCCGGGGCGCCAGCGTGTACCACCACTTCGCCAGCAAGGAGGCGATCCTCCACCGCATCGCCCTCGGGACGATGGACGAGCTGCTCGACGGTGCCCGGACGGCGGTGGCGAGCGCGATGGGCCCGGAGCGCCAGCTGCGCCGGCTCGTCGAGTGGCACGTCCGCTACCACGCGGAGCACCGCCTGCAGGCCCGCGTCGCCGACGAGCAGCTCCACGCCCTCGGCGTCGCCCGCCGGGCGGAGGTGGTGGCGGTGCGTGACGACTACCAGAGGCTGCTGCGCGGCGTAGTGGTCGAGGGTCGGGACCGCCTCGGATGGCAGGTCGACGACGTCGACGTCGCCACGTACGCGCTCGCCACCATGGCCACCGGCGTGTGCGTGTGGTACCGGGAGGGCGGGCGCCTGCCGGTGGGGGCCGTGGCGTCGATCTACGGCGACCTCGCCGTCCGGGCGGTGACGGGCGCTCCGCTCACTGCTTTGGCGTCGGGCGCCGCCACCGGCGCGATCGGGGGAGGTTGACCATGACCGCAGAGAACGAGCGCCTGGCGAAGCGCGCTACGCAGGTGCTGCCCCGTGGCAACTCGCGGGCGACGCTGTACGTGCCTCCCGCCCCGCCCTATGCCGTGAAGGGGGACGGGGCGGTGGTCGTCGACGCCGACGGGCACCGGGTCATCGACTGCAACAACAACTACACCTCGCTCATCCACGGCCATGCCCACCCGTCGGTGACCGAGGCGGCGGTGGGCGCCGCCCGGCACGGGTCGGCGTTCGGCCTGCCCACCGAGAGCGAGATCGCTCTCGCCGAAGTGCTCTCCGGACGCTTCGACCGCGACCTGCGGTGGCGGTTCGCCAACTCGGGCAGCGAGGCGGTGATGATGGCGATACGGGCGGCGCGGGCCTTCACCGGGCGGGAGGTCGTGGTCCGCCTCACCGGCGCCTACCACGGCACCTACGACCAGGTCGTGGCCCCCGAGGAGCCGGGGGTGCCGCGGCCGGCTCGGGAGGCGACCGTATCCGTTGCCCAAGACGACGAGGCGGCGCTGCGATCCGCCTTCCGCACCGGCGGCGGCAACATCGCCGCCGCCCTCGTCGACCTCATGCCCAACCGGGCGGGGTTGCGGCCGCTGGCGCCCTCGTTCGTCGCCGCGGTGCGGGAGGAGGCCGCCGCCGCCGGGGCGTTGGTGATCGTCGACGAGATCATCACCTACCGCCTGGGGCTGGGAGGCCTGCAGGCTTCGTACGGCCTCGCGGCCGATCTGACGACGGTGGCCAAGATCATCGGCGGCGGCTTCCCTGTCGGCGGCGTCGGCGGCCGGCCCGAGGTGATGGCCAGCTTCGACCCCGAACGGCCGTCCGCCATCCACTGGGGCGGCACCTTCTCCGCCAACCCCGTGACGATGGCCGCGGGGGCGGCCGCCCTCGCCGCGTACGGGCCGGAGGAGATCGAGACGCTCAACGGCCGCGGCGATGCGCTGCGCCGGCGCCTCGCCGCCGCCGGCGTGGAGGTCTCGGGCCGGGGATCGTTGCTGCGCATCTTCCCCGACGACCCGGCCAAGGCCTGGTGGGAGCTGTACCGGCGGGGTGTCCTGGTCTCGGTCAACGGGCTCGTGGCGCTGTCCACAGCGATGACCGACGAACAGCTCGACACCGTTGGCGCTGTGATCGTCGAGACCCTGGCGTGAGCCGCCTGGCCGGCGCTGCCGGCTCGTCCGGGCCGCGTGTGGCGGTCATCGGTGCGGGGGCGGTCGGGCTGTCGGTGGCGTGGCACCTGGTGCGAGCCGGTGCCGGTGAGGTGACCGTGTTGGAGGCGGCGCACGTGGCCGCCGGGTCGTCGAGCCGGTCGGTGGGCATGGTCGAGACCCAGTACCTCGACGCCCACGAGGTTGCCATGCGCGCCTACGGCCGCCGGCTGGTCGACGCGCTGGAGCGTGACCACGGCCTGCGCTTCGCCCGGGAGGGCTACCTGCGCCTCGCGCACGACGGGGGGGACCTGCACGCCTACGAGGTGAGCGTTGCGTTGCAGGCGGCGCAAGGATGCGACGGTCGGGTCGTCGACGCGTCGGAGGTGGCGGCGCTCGTGCCCGACCTGGCGACCGGTGCCTGCGTCGGCGGCTTGTGGGGTCCCTCCGACGGCTACGTCGACGGCAGCGACTACTGCTCGCTGCTGGCGGCGCTCGTGCGCCGCGCCGGGGCCACGATCCGCTCCGGCTGCCCCGTCGTCGCCGCCGAGCCCGGGCCGACGCTGGTCACGCCGGCCGGGCGGCTCCCGGCCGACGTGGTGGTCAACGCCGCCGGGCCGTGGGCCGGTCGGGTCGGCGACCTGCTCGGGGCGCCCGTGGCGCTCGCTCCGCAGTTGCACGAGGTCGTCAGCGTGGTGCTCCGCCGGCCGCTCGGCTACGTGATGCCGTTCGTCATGGACTACGTGCCCCGCAGCGGCCGGGAGGGTGTCTACTTCCGCCAGGACGGCCCGGGGCGGCTCGTGGCCGGGCTGCACTCCGACGAGGCGGTGCACCTCGGCGCTGACCCCGACATCCCGCTCGGGGTGCCGGACGTCGGGTTCGTGGAGCGGCTGGCGTCCCGCCTCGCCGAGGTGCTCCCGCGCCTCGACGACGCCGGTGTCGGCGGGGGTTGGAGCGGTCTGTACCCGACGACTCCGGACGGTTTCCCCGTCGTCGGCCGCCACCCCGCCGCTCCTGACGTCGTCTGCGCCCTCGGTGCGGGGGGAGTGGGGATCCAGCTGTCCCCGGCCATCGGGCGGGCAGCTGCCGAGCTCTGCATCACCGGTTCGTCTCCGTCGGTGCCCGACGACTCCAGGTGGTCGGCGAGGCCGGCGTGGTGGCGCGCAG
>JAKAQB010000075.1 GCA_021811865.1 Actinomycetes bacterium
TGCGGGCGTCAGGGCCCGGGAGCCTCCCCCCAGGGTCGCCGTCTCACATCAGTCCTCACAGGACAAGCGCCGCTAGCGATCCCCGGGGGTCGGTCCCATGAGTAGTGGTACACCCATCAGCACCGACCCCTCCCCCGAGGAGCTCGCCGCCATCGTCGCCGCGGTCGAGGTCATCTGGCCCCGCCTGTCGCCGGCCACCGTCGCCGTCGAGCCGCCGTCGCTGCGGTGGCGGTTCTCGGGCCGGTGGTGGTCCCGGCCGACCATCAGCCGGCGGGACCGGCCGTGGGTCGGTCCCCACGGCTGAGGCGGTGGTGGTAGGCAGGCGAGCGTGGCGGACGGGCCGGAGCTGCACACCGTCGCTGACGACCTCGCCGTCGTATTCGTCGGCACCCAAGCCCGGGTCCACGAAGGCCTCGCCCCCGGCCGTGCCTACGCCTTCGACGGCGTCGAGCTGCGCACCCTTGCGCGTCCCGCCGGTGAGCGCCTCGCCACGGTGGCGACCGTCAACGACGTCCACTTCGGCGAGACGGAGTGCGGCCGGGTCGACGGCCACGACGTCGAGCCCGTGCTGCGCTCCGCCGGCGGGCAGCGCCCGTACCCGGAGGTCATGAGCGCGGCGGTCGTCGCCGAGATCGCCGCCCTCCGCCCCGACGCCGTCGTCGCCAAGGGCGACATCACCTCCCAGGGTACCCCCGAGGAGTACCTCGCCTTCGAGGCGGTGTACCGCCCGCCGCTGGGGGAGCGCCTCGTCGTCACCCGGGGCAACCACGACCACCCCGCGGCGGGACCATGTTTCCCAGCCGACCCGTTGCGGGTGGTCGAGCTGGCAGGCGCGGCGCTGGTGACGCTGGACACGTCCCGGGCCGGGGAGGGCGGCGGATTTCTCAGCTGTGACCAGGTGGAGGCGCTCGACGAGTACCTGGCGCGTGCCGACCGCCCGGTGCTCGTGTTCGGCCATCACCCCGTGCGCGACCCCGGGGCGGAGGCGTTCATGGGCGAGGCGAGCGGGCTCGACGACGCCTCGGGGGCGGCCCTCGTCGCCGTCGCCGCCCGGCGGCCGGCGTTCGCCGGGTACTTCGCCGGCCACACCCACCGCAACCTCGTGCGGCGGTTCCCCGCGACGGGGCCGGTGCCGTTCGCCGAGGTGGCGTGCACCAAGGACTTCCCCGGCTCGTGGGCCGAGTACCGGGTGTTCGAGGGCGGCATCCTCGCCGTCCACCACCGGGTGCGCTCCCCCGAGGCTCTGGCGTGGAGCGAGCGGTGCCGATCACTGTTCTTCGGCCTGTACCCCCGCTGGGCGCTCGGCTCGCTCGAGGACCGCTGCTACGTCGTGCAGTAGCTGTCCGTTGCCGACCGATGATCTATAGCGATCATGCCGCTACAGACTTCCCGGTGCGACAGCCAGGCCGTCGTACTGGCCTGACGGTGCCTCGCGGTGTTTCCGCTCGGCTTCGCGGTTCATCGCGAAGCACCGGGCTTGCGCCCTGGACCTTCTTCGCTCCCCGCGCAGTTTGAGTCGTGGATCCCACTGACCCCGACTTGGTGAGCCATGACTGGGTGGCCCAGTCGTAGCTTGCTTCCGATACCAGCCCGAGCGACCGTAGCGCCCCGAGCAACAAGAACATCGTGCCGAGCTGCTCGAGGTTCTTGGAGGCGTTCAGGTCCCGGTCGATGACGAGCTTGCAACGCTCACAGCGGAACACCCGCTCCGACAGGCGCATCTCGGGCTTCACCAGTCCGCAGTCGCTGCACCTCTTGGTGGAGGGGTAGAACTTCGGCGCCCGGATCACCTGGCCCCCCGAGCGCTCGAGCTTGTAGGTGAGGAAGCGCAGGATGGTCGACATCGAGGCGCCGGCGATCGAGCGGTTGAGCCCCCGCTTGCGGCGCCTCCCTTGGCCATCAGGCTCGCCACTGTGAGGGTCTCGACCGCCCCCACCCGGCAGCGACGAGCCTCTCTCGTGGTGAGCTTGTGGGCGAAGTCCCGCCGGGCGTCGGCCTGGGCCTCGTAGGTCCTCGCCCGGCGGCGGCGGGCCTTGCGGTAGCGGCGGGACTGCTCCTTGCGGGCCTGGTCCTGCTGGGCCTTGCGCTGGCGGGCAAGCTGTCGGTCGAAGCGGAGCCGCCTGTCTTGGAGCTTCGCCGCCCGCTCCGCGCTCGGCAGAGCCCAGCCCCGGTCGTAGACCGAGACGGTGGGCTTCGCCTCCGCCTCCGCCTGCTCGCGCAAGACCCTTCGCCGTGCTCGCTTTGCGTCTCGTTGATGGCTCAGGCGGGCCTTGCGCTGCTCGGGGCTCTCGGCTTTGCGTGAGGCGATCCTCCGGCGACGACGCCCCCGGCGGCGCTGCCTGCGCAGACCGGAGGCGTCCATCTCCTCCCGCTCGATCGAAGCGAGCCCCGAGACCACCTCTGGGTTCTCCAAGACGAGGGCCAGGCGTGCTGCGGGGTCGCCCGAGATCCCCCCGGCCCCGAGGGCGGCGGCCAGGGCGTCGAGGGTGACCTGTGACATCGAGACCACCGACTTGCCAGCGCGCTCCCGGGTGGTGCCAAGCCTGGTCATGGCCCGGGCCAGGGGCTCCGAGCCGAGAGGCACCCCGAGAGCCTTGCCCACCGTTGAGATGTTTGCCCTGTGCAGTCTTGCCGGCGGTCTCTTGGTGGGCGTAGGGCGAGGCAGCGCCCTGCCCCACGAGGGGGTGAGCGGGGTGGAGATGCCGGCGTCGTAGCCTCTCAGGAGATGCTCGCCCGTCGGGGGGACTACCGGCCGGTCGCGCTCCTCGGCGCCGAAAGCGCAGCTCATGTTCCCCGAGGGGCGCACGGTGATGGTGAGGCGACGCAAGCGGAGATCGCCCCTGTCGATGGCCGCCAGGTGCCCCGAGAGGTCCTCGTGGACCCGGAGCAGGTTGCGCCTGGCGCCGGGCGGCCGCTTCTCGCCCGGAGCGAGCGGGCCGTCGAGGGTCGGCACCTGGATGTGGTGCGCGTCGACGATCCCGAAGCTGCCGGTGGTGAAACTGACCGACTCGTCCTTGGCCCCCTTGGCCTTGAAGCGAGGGAAACCGACCGGCCTGCCCTTGCGCTTCCCGGTGAGCGACGACATCCAGTTCGACAGGCCCGACGCCAGCTCCGAGGCCGCCGAGGAGTAGCACTCCTTGGAGCTCTCGGCCCACCACGGTGCCACCTCGCCCTTGTGGAGGTTCCAGGTGCCCCGCAGTCCATAGGCGCTCCAGCCGCCCTCCCCGGCGACCCCGAGCGCCCAGGCCCTCGCCGCCCGACGCCAGTCGGCCTCGTCTTCCGGTGGGGCTCCGAGGGTCGCCGTCCCCGGGCTGCCCGGGTAGGAGCCGGTCTCGATCTCCACTCCGGACTTGGAGGACCTCCACGCCTCGACGGCGATGCCGGCGAAACGCTCGACCCGCCTCGCATGGGCGCTGCGGTCGGAGTGCCCTCCCGAGGCGAGCACCTCGTCCACCCAGACGTCGGCCTCGGATGGGCGCGCCCCCTGGCGCAGGGCCAGGGCGGTCAGCACCTGGCGGGCCTCCCAGAGGTCTTTGACGAGCCCGAGGCCGTAGTTGTAGGCGAAGCGGTTGGCCCCGACCATCCCGGCGATACGCGAACGCTGCTCGGCGCTCGGATCGGCGCGCATCTCCACCCCCGTGTGGCGGAAGCCCTCGGGGACGGTGTAGCGCGCCATCACGACCATTCTCCCCTGGAGGTGCGACAGCGACCACGACCGCGCGCCAGACCCGGTCGGTGGCGGCTCGATCGTCGTAAGAACGGGGAACGGGGGAAGGCGGGAAGCCTCGGGCATGTGTCCCCACCTATGAGGGCGGCATCCCCGGCGATCGGATCACCTGCAGACGAGGAGTCGGCTCGAGGCGGGATCTGGTCTCTCAGTCCAGGACCGCCGCCCACGGCTTTGTCGGGGCGAGAAGGGGCGCTATAGAGCGTCACTGGGCTCCTGATCTCCATAGGCAGATCGAGCAGCAGCTGTCCCCAGCCGTGGAGGAACTTGTGGGCTGGCGGGGGAGGGAGCGGTGGCAAGTGGCCCGGCCTCCCGCTGCCCGCCTGCCCGCAGCCCGCTACCATCGTCGCGGAGAAGGGACTCCTGCCCGGACCGGTAGGCCGAGCCCGACGGGCTCGGCCGCCGATCCACCGACCTGGCCGGCCCACAGTCAAGAGGTTCCCCGTTGACGCCCGCCCCACAACCGCTGACCGACGGAGATGCCCCCGGCCTGGTCGCCCTCGTCGGCGGCGCCGAATGGCGGGAGGGATGCACCTTCGACGCCGAGCTGTGGGAGCGGTCCGGTGCCGTCGAGGTGCTCGTGCTGCCCACTGCCGCCGCCTACGAGCACCCGCAACGGGCCGTCGATGCCGCCCGGGCGTGGTTCGAGGGCATCGGCGCCCCCGTCCGGGGCCTCATGGTCCTCGGCCGCTCCGACGCCGAGGATCCCGCCAACGCCGGCGCCGTACGCGACGCCCGGATGATCTACCTCGGCGGCGGCTCGCCGCTGCACCTGCGCTCCGTGCTCAAGGAGTCGGCCGTGTGGGCAGCCCTCGTGGACGCCTGGCGCTCCGGCGCCGTCGTGGCCGGCTCGTCAGCGGGCGCCATGGTCCTTGGCGACCCGATGGTCGACCCCCGCGGCGGCGCCCTCACCCTCGGTCTCGGCCTTGTGGCCGGCGTCGCCGTCCTGCCGCACTCGGACCTGTGGTCGGAGGACAAGGCCCGCCGCACCGTGCAGCTCGCGACCGGCGACCTGCGCATCGCCGCCGTCGACGAGCGCACCGCCCTCATCCGCGAGCCGGGCGGGGCGTGGCGCGCCGCCGGCGCCGGCGGGGTGGCGGTGTACGTGGAAGGCCAGGACCGGGGGCTCGAGGCCCTCGCCGGGCTGGGGGCGCCTACTCCTGCTCGGTGACGGTCACCGACTCGATCGTCACCCGCTCCTTGGGCTTGCCGGTGCCGGTGCCGATCCTGTCGATGGCGGCGACCACGTCCAGGCCCGAGACGACCTTGCCGAAGAGGGAGTACTGGGGCGGCAGCCGCACCCCCTGCGGCCCGGAGATCACGAAGAACTGGCTGCCGTTGGTGTCAGGCCCGGCGTTGGCCATGGCCAGCGAGCCGATCTCGTAGCGCCCGGGCCGGGGCAGCTCGTCGTCGAAGCGGTACCCGGGCCCGCCGCCGCCGGTGCCGGACGGGTCTCCGCCCTGCAGGACGAACCCGGGGATCACCCGGTGGAACACGATCCCCTCGTAGTAGTGGAAGCGGGCCAGGAACACGAAGTTGTTGACGGTCATCGGCGCCGCCTCCGGGTCCAGGGCGATCACCATCGCCCCCTTGGAGGTGACCATCTCGGCCGTGTACCGCCTGGCGGCGTCGATGCACATCGGCGGCGGGCCGTCGAAGCGCTGCTGCTTGGGGCTCGACCCGTCGGGGTTGGGGCAGGGGGGCGTCGGCATCCCCGCCACGTTACGGCTTCGCAGCGCTGGCGCTGATCGAGACGCTCAGGACCTTGTAGAGGATCTTGGGCGGCACGCCGTTGGCTGACGGGTTGGGGTTGCCACCGGCGTTGATCCTCTCCACCACCGACAGCCCCGAGGCCACCTGGCCGAACACGGTGTAGCTCGGGGGCAGCTTGCCTCCGGGCACCATGATGAAGAACTGGCTCCCCCCGGAGTTGGGGGCCCCGGTGTTGGCCATGGCGAGCGCACCGGGGTCGTAGGCGGCGGCGGACTTCGGGAACTCGTCGGGGATCGTGTAGCCCGGGCCGCCGGCGCCGGTGCCGGTCGGGTCGCCGCCTTGGTCCATGAACCCCGGGATGACGCGGTGGAACACCGTGCCGTCGTAGTAGTGGTAGGCCGCCAGGAACACGAAGTTGTTGACGGTCACCGGGGCGTAGCGGGGCAGGAGCTGGATCTTGATCGTGCCCGCCGTCGTCTTCACGGTGGCGACGTAGCTGTCGTTGACGTTGATGCAAAACGGCGGTGCCGAGGAGAACTTCGTGTAGCGCGGGGACGAGCCGTTGAGGTTGGGGAAGCCGACGCCCGCCGGCGCCGGCACGATCGACACGGCGTTGCCCTTCGCCGGCACCGTGGTGGTCGATGCCGCCGCCGACGATGACGTGCTTGCCGAGGACGATGACCCGGAGCACGACGCGCTCCTGGCCGGCGGGTTGCGGGGGATCAGGGCGGCGGCGAGGCTCGCGGGCAGCGGCGAGGCGGCCGCGCTGCCGGCGTGGGTCGCGACCGTCGTGGCGGTGGTCGGGGCCGTGGTGGTCGTGGTGGCGCCCGGCGCCGTGGTGGTCGACCCCGACGAGGCGGACACCGAGGTCTTGGGCTTGCCACCGAGGGTGGTCAGGGCGGCGATCACCAGGGCGACGGCCACGACGGCGGCCACGACACCCCCCCTCCGCAGGTTCCGCCGGCGTTGCTGGGCGCGCCGCAGCTGCGCCTGCCTGGCCTGGCGGTAGGCCTTGTGACGCGCTCGCTTGTCGTTGGGCACGGCCTCCGAAGCTAGCCGTTGCAGCGCGATCTGCCCGTTCGGGGGCCACTGCTAGGCTCGGGGCGCGTGTCGCTCCTGGTCCAGAAGTTCGGCGGAACCTCCGTGGCCGACGCCGAGCGCATGCGGCTCGTCGCCGACTCGGTAGCCCGGACTGTGCGGCGGGGCCACCAGGTCGTCGTGGCGATATCTGCCATGGGCAAGGAGACCGACGAGCTGTTGCGCCTGGCGGCGGAGGTGTCGAGGAACCGGCCCGGCCGGGAGCTCGACATGCTCATCACCGCAGGCGAGCGCAAGGCCATGGCCCTCTTGTGCATGGCCCTCCACGACCTCGGCGTGCCCGCCGACAGCTTCACGGGGAGCCAGGCGGGGATTGTGACCGACACCGACCACACCAGGGCGAAGATCGTCGAGGTCCGGCCGGAGCGGATCCGCAAGGCCCTCGACGCCGGCCGGGTCGCGGTGGTGGGCGGTGCCCAGGGGGTGTCCACGGACAGGGACGTGACGTTCCTCGGCCGGGGCGGGACCGACACGACGGCGGTGGCGCTCGCCCATGCGCTGGAGGCGGACGCCTGCGAGATCTACACCGACGTGTCCGGGGTCTTCAGTGCCGACCCACGGGTCGTGCCCGAGGCCCGCCGGTTGCGACGGCTGAGCTTCGAGGAGATGCTCGAGATGTGCGCCGCCGGCTGTCCCAAGCCGGCGATGCGGTCCGTGGAGCTCGCCCGCAACCACGGTGTCGCCCTGCACGTCCGTTCGGCCTTCACCTGGGAGCCGGGCACCTGGATCGACGAGGAGGACCCCGACGTGGAGCAAGCGATCGTCTCGGCCGTCGTCTCCGACGCTTCGCAGGCCAAGCTGACCGTCACCGGCGTGCCCGATCGCCCGGGCATCGCTGCCAAGCTGTTCCGGGGTCTGGCCGACAGGTCGATCAACGTCGACATGATCGAGCAGAACGTATCGATTCATGGCACGACCGACATCTCCTTCACCGTGCCCCACGACGACCTCGCTGCCGCCGACGCCGTCGTCGAGGCGATCCGCGGTGACATCGGCGCCACGGGCTCGATCGCCGACCCCGACATCGCCACCGTGTCGATCGTCGGCGCCGGCATGAAGACCCAGCCCGGCGTGACGGCGACGATGTTCGAGACGCTCGCCGCCGAGGGGATCAACATCGAGATGATCTCGACGTCGTCGATCCGCCTCACCTGCGTGGTGCGCTCCGACGTGGTGGAGCAGGCTGTCCAGAGCCTCCACCGGGCCTTCGAGCTGGACGGCGCCTGATGGGCGTAACCGTCGGCGTCTACGGGGCGACCGGCCAGGTGGGTGGCGTGATGCGCTCGATCCTGGCCGAGCGGAGGTTCCCGGCCGACCGGATCCGGTACTTCGCCTCGTCCCGCAGCGCCGGGTGGGAGCTCGACGGCGTGGTGGTGGAGGACGTGGCCACGGCGGACCACCGCGGCATCGACGTCGGCCTGTTCAGCATGGGCGCCGGGGCCTCCAGGGTGTGGGCGCCGGTCGTGGCCGGCGCCGGGGCGATCGTGGTGGACAACTCCTCGGCGTGGCGCATGGACCCGGAGGTGCCGCTGGTGGTGCCCGAGGTCAACGCCGCTGCCCTGGCGAGCATCCCCAAGGGGATCGTCGGCAACCCCAACTGCACGACGATGGTCTGCATGGCGCCCCTGGCGGCCCTGCACGCCGAGGCGGGGCTCAGCCGGCTGGTCGTCTCGACGTACCAGGCGGTCTCCGGCGCCGGCTTGAAGGGCGTCGCCGAGCTCGACGAGCAGGTGCGTGCAGTAGGGGAGAAAGCGGCCGCCCTCACCTTCGACGGCGCCGCTGTCCCCTTCCCGCCGGCCGAGGCGTTCCCCGGCCCGATCGCGTTCAACGTCGTTCCCCAAGCTGGCAGCTTGGTGGACGACGAGACGTCAGAAGAGAAGAAGTTCCGTGACGAGAGCCGCAAGATCCTCGGCCTCCCCGGCCTGCGGGTGTCGACCACCTGCGTCCGGGTGCCCGTGTACACGGGGCACTCCCAGTCGATCAACGCCGAGTTCGAGCGGCCGCTGGCGCCCGAGCGGGCACGGGAGCTGCTCGCTGCCGCCCCGGGTGTCCGCCTCGTCGACGTGCCAACGCCCCTAGCTGCCGCCGGCAGCGACCCGAGCCTCGTCGGGCGGGTCCGAGCCGACGAGGGCGTCCCCGGCGGTCGGGGACTGGCCCTCTTCGTCGTCGGCGACAACCTCCGCAAGGGGGCGGCCCTCAACGCGGTGCAGATCGCCGAGACGCTGCTAAGACTCTGAGTTTGCGTGCCGACACAAGGTCTTGTCGGGGCCCGAGCAGCGATGCACGCTGACTGCTCGAGGAGGTGGCCGGCGTTGCTCGCCACGCTCCTTGTGGTCGCAACTGTGCTGACGGCCTGCGGGGCACCCACTGCCAGGCCACGGTTGGCGGTTCGAGGCAACTTGCTGGTGGTCGGGCACTCACGGTGGATCGCCCGTGGCGTGGTCGATTATCTGGTTCCTTTCTACACAGATGGCTCTGGGGTACCTGACCCGGCGCTCGCTTCGTACGTTCGCACCGACTTCACTGACCGCAGCCGCGCGTTCGCCGCGATGCGGGCGGACGGGATCAACGTCGTCCGTGTGCCCGTCGGGATGCCAGGCGTCGGCAGCGCCTACCATCTCAGCCTCGCGTTGTACGTTCGTCAACTGGTGCGCGTGGCTGCCGCCGCCCACGCCGCAGGGCTACGCGTCCTGATCTGCTGGTGGGACTCCCTTGCTCAGGGATCACAGCTGGTTACGTCCTACCGAGCTGACTTCCCCATGATGGCAGCGGTAGCGCGGGCCCTGCGTAGGGACCCGTGGGTCTTCTTCGAGCCTGACAACGAGCCGAACGGTGTCACCGTGGCCCAGTGGCTCCACGTCATGGAGGCGACCGACCGCGAATGGCGCCGCGTGATCGGGTACCGAGGTCCGCTGGTCATCGACACCCCGGGGTACTCCTGGACCTTCCCGGTGCGAGCGGCCGCCACGCTCCAGCACCTCGACGCTTCCCTTCTAGGCTCCGGGCCACAGCTGGTCTTCGCCAATCAACGCTATCCGGACGGTGTCAGCTGCTTTTGCAGCGCGCAGCAAGCGCAGTGGGAGGCGCTGGTGGGACGGTGGGTGGGCCACTACCCCATACTGGGGACCGAATATGGAGACTTCAACGCTGGCTTCCCAGCCAACGGAGCATGGCTGGTCGAGCTGGCACGCTACCTGCTGCACGTCGCCGTGCCACGCGGCGACAACGGCATGATCACTTTCGTGTGGAGCTGGGTCGATCCCAACTCCCTTACCACCACGGACCATCGGACTCTCGACCACCTCGGAATCGGGATCCTGCGCTCGTTCTGGATGGGGCGATGACCGCTGCCTCCATTCGACTGCTGCGCCGGATCGGCCGGGCACGGCGCGTGAGGCGCGCCGCCGTTTTCCTGGCTGCGCTGGTGGTCGTGCTGGCGGCCACGGTGGCCTACAGCCACGAGGTCGGCACCACCTGGACGGCGACGGCCTACATGGAAGTCAACAGCGGCGCTGGGCGTTCTGGACCGGGCGACGCCTCGGGGGCACAGCAGCTGGCGACGAGCTACGCGTTCGTCATCCCCGATGACCAAGCCGTCATCGCAGCGATCGCCGCAGCCACGGGACGGCCCGAGGCAGAGGTGAAGCCGGAGATCGAAGTGTACGCCGCCAACAACAGCGCAGAACTGGTGCTGTCCTACGCCGGGCCCTCCTCCAGCGCTGCGCTGACCGGCATGCGTGCGCTGGTGCAGACGGTCGCCCGTGGCGGCGGAGCACTCGTCCCGGGAACGGTGAGCGTCGTCAGCCTGCCCACGGAGGCGGTGCCCTCGAGCCACCACCGGCTTCTGGCGTACGGCGGCATGATCGCACTCGTTGTCGCCATCTCCGTCGTGCTCCTCCTCGAGCGGATCGATCCAAGGGTGCGTGACGCCGCCGAGTTGGAGGAGGTGCTCGGCGTTCCCGTGGTCGTCCTGGCGGACCTTGGGGGCGAGTCCGGCTGGACGCTGCTCTGCCGATGGCATGGTGGTGTCGATGGCGGTCAGGCCATCCAGCTCGTCCCCGCGGAAGGCTGCGATGAGGACAAAGTCGAGCAGCTGGCCGATCGGTTACGGCAGTGGGGGACCGTGGGTCCGATCCAAGCCCTCCCTGCCCCGGAGACCGGTGCTCTGCCCTCTGCCCGGGGAACCACGGTGCTGCTCGTGGCTGCTGGCGCGCGTGCCCGCTCCCTGGTCGCAGCGGTCTCGCGCCTCGCCATGTTCGGCTCTGCTCCTGATTGGGCGGTCATCTTCGACCGCGGGCCTGAGATGCGGATCAAGGGCCCTTCCTCCACCCGTGGGTCGAGCGCCGACCTGTCGCGGCCTGTCACCCGTCGGTCGGCCATCGCGCACCGCTTCCCCGACGCCAGACCGCTGTCCTCAGAGGACCTCGCCTCCCTGTTCTCCGGCGACGAGAGTGGAGGCTCGACGGGGGACCCGCGCCACGACGAGTTGCCCGCCGGGGGGTCGCCGACGTGACCGCGCCCACCCTGCCGCGGGGCCCCCAGCGATCCCCGGGCGGCCTTGGGCTCGGATGGCTCAGCCTGGCTGGCGACCGCTCCGTCTCGGTCCTCATGATCGGACTCATCCTGGCGGGCGGCCTTGGGCTCGGCGTCGCGACCGCCGTCGATCCGGTCGTCGGCGTCGGTGTCGCTGTTTTGATCGGCGGGGCGTTGCTGGTCATGCGGCGCCTGGAGATCGGCGGGCTCGTTCTCGTCACCGTGGTGCCGATCTTCTCGGGCCTGCGGTCGGGTCTCCCGGTCCCGTCCCTCAAGCTGTCGGAGGCGCTCATCGCCGGCATCGGCGGCCTCGTCCTCGTCACGTTGCGGAGGCTGCACGCCAAGCCGTGGACCCGGGTGGAGTGGACACTTGGGGTCTTCGTCGCCCTGTATTTCCTGTTGGGGTCGCTCGACGCCTCGGAGTTGCACGCGAAGCTCAGCTTCTCCGAGACCGGCACGCTTCTCGGCCCCCTGCAGTACTTCCTGTTGTACCGGACCGTTCGGCTCGTCCTGCCAACCCGACGTCTCCAAGTCGGTGCCCTCCGCTGCTTGCTCTACGCGAGCGTGCCTGTCTCGCTCATCGGCGTCGCCCAGCAACTCGGCGTCTCGGCCGTCCGGAGCTTCATCGTCAACATCACTGCCAGCACGGCGGTCAACAGCGGCAGCGCGTCCGGGTACAGCAGCTTCGCCCGTGCCTCCTCCCTCTGGCCGCAATGGACGCTCTTCGCCGGGTACCTCACGGTGGTCATCACGCTTGGCTTGGCGATCCTGCTCGACTCCGACGCGGACGTGATCCGCCGGTCCAGGCTGTACGCGATCCTCATCCTCGACGGGATCGCCCTTTTCCTCACTGCCGAGCTGTCGGCGATCGCGAGTCTCGTGATCGCGATGGTCCTGCTGGCTTGGTGGTCGAAGCGGTTGGGGCTCCTGCTCAAGGTGGTGGGGGTGGCCCTGCTCGTCCTTGGCTCCGCGGCCGGCCCCTACATCGCGGCACGGGTGGAGCAGGAGTACAACAAGACCGTTGGCGCCGGGGCCCCGCTCGTACCTCAGACCATCCAGTATCGTTGGCAGATCTGGACGTCGCAGTACTTCCCTGCGATCGGGGAACGCCCCATCCTCGGATGGGGCGTCATCCAGCCACCAGTCGTCTCGTGGTCCAGCACCGAGTCCCAGTACGTCACGGTGCTGATGCGGGGCGGCGCACCCCTCATGGTGGCGTTCGTCCTCATGATGGGGGGTGCTGGCTCCGCGGCAGGAGCGCTCCGACGTGATCCCGATGACGATGTCCGTCGGGTCAGCGGGCGGGCTGTCCTCGCGCTCGTCATCATCTTGATCCCCATGGACACCGTGTTCCCGTACTTCGAGGACAGCGGCCTCCCTGAGGCCTTGTGGGCTCTGGTCGGGATAATGATGGCTGCCGTCCCGAGACGGCTACCCCCGCTGGGCTTCGCAGCTCTGCCGTCAGTGCTCCCCGACGTCGAGGTTCCGGCGACGGTGCCAACCGGCGAGCCCAGGCTCGCCCCGGCCCCGCGACCTCGTCGCCGGCGGCGCCGGCGACGAGGTGTAGACCGTTGAGCCCCCCGCCCGGGACCGAAACAGCAGGTCGACGGCACGTCCTGGTCGTTGCCGACGTGTTCCCCTGGCCAGCCAGGGACGGTTACCGCCTCCGGCTTGCGTCCATGCTGCAGGGCCTGGCCCACTCGGGGTCGGTGGACCTGTTCGTTGCCGCGCAGGACGGGGACCCCACATCCGGTCCGGCACCGTGGTACATCCGCCGCTACGACGTTTCTGTTGCCCGCGCAGCGGTGCAGACGCTGCCATTGCTCGCCCGCACTCTCAGGGACCCGCTCCCCCGGCGGGTGCTCTGGCGGGACTGGTCGCCGGCGCAGCAGGCCCTTGCGACCTTCACCGCCGGGCGTAGTTACGACGTCACCTGGTTCAGCCATCTCGATAGTTACCTGGCGTTGGGAGGGCACGACCCCGCCCGCTCGATCGTCGACTACGACAACCTCGAGGACTGGGCCCTGCTCGGGCGGCCTTCGGCCCGGTCTATCCTCGCCGGCGCCGTTCGGCCAGGAGGAGGGGCGGTGGCGCTGAAGCACCTCGTGAGGTTGGCTATGGACGCGCGGGACCGGCGCTGCTGGGCGGCGGTCCAGGTGACGACCGCCGAGCAGGTGGCTGCGATCGTCGTATGCAGCGAGCTCGACCGCCGGCGGCTCGGCCACCCCGATGCGGCCGTGCTCCCCAACACGTATGCACCGCCCGCTGTGGTCCCGCCGCCGTTGCCGCAGGAGCCGACGGTGGTGATGGTGGCACGCTTCACCTACGAACCCAACATCGCGGGGGTCGCATGGTTCGTCAGGCAGGTTCTGCCCGAGGTCTACACCCGGTTTCCAGGAGTGGAGATCAGGCTTGTCGGCCGGCACGACAGGCGACTGGAGGCGGTAGCGCGAGCGCCGGGCGTTACCATCGTCGGAGAGGTCGACGACGTGGGTGGCGAGCTGCAGCGGGCGCGTGCCGTCATCGTGCCGCTCCTCTCGGGGAGCGGCACGCGCGTGAAGGTGCTGGAGGCACTTGCCTACAGCCGCCCACTCGTCTCCACAACGCTTGGCGCGGAAGGCCTCGGACTTGTCAACGGCGTCCATGGCCTCCTGGCGGACGGGGCTCACGAGTTTGCCGATGCCCTGGGGCGGGTGCTTGCGGACGACGCCCTCGCCCGCCGTCTGGCCGAGAGCGGCGGGCGCCTACTCCACGCGCGATTCGATCCTGAGCACGTTCGGTCGGACATCACCCGGCTCGTGGATCGGATCTGCAGCGAATCGGCTCCTGATCCAGATTCGATTCGTTCTGAGCGCCGTTGCGTTGGTCAGGGGTGATGGCGGATCGGCACCTGGGGCTCAACTACCTGACATCGAGGATGGTCCGGCCGGATCGGAGCGGGCAGAACGACCGAGCACGCCGCGCAGGGCGGTGCCCGCGAACCCTATCGACGAGCGGCGCACGTCCGCCGATGCGATCAGCGCCACGGCGGGCAGGCAGGTTGCCATCCGCCATGGCCATGCAATCAGGGGAGCGAACATGGGGATTCCCAGCCCAGCAATGACGGGCGCGCAACGCCGGTAGCTGAAGCCGATCCTCGGTCGCACGGCGTGGTCCAGCATCAGCCAGGCCGAGGACGCGGCGACGGCGGCGACCGCGAAGCCGTCAAGGCCGAGCAACGGGACGAGGGTTGCGCTCGCGAGCAGCATCACGGCCGTGCGGACGGCCACGGCGGCGGCCACTTTCGTGTTGCGTCCCTCGGCGAAAAGTAGGGTCATCTGGGGGAGGCTGACGGAGCTGACCAGCCTGGTGAAGGCGAGAATCCCGTAGACGGAGGCCGTAGCCTCCCAGGTCCGCCCCCATACCAACGGGATCAACCACGGTGACACGACCGCCAGCCCGGCCAATGGCACTCCCAGGACGATGGCCTGCGCGAGCATTCCCTCCTCGAGCGCCGGACGCAGCCGCTGGGGTTGATCGACCAGGCGGGAGATGGTGGCCAGACCGAGTCGCCAGGCGGCGCGCAGGGCGAAACCAGCCGTGTCCACCAACCGGATGGCCAGCGCGACCAGCCCAACCCCAGTGGCGCCGAGGAAGGCGCCTACGATCACCGGATTGGCGAGCGAGTTGACTCGCTCGAGCCAGTTGCTGCTGGAGTAGCTGATTCCATGGCGTAAGAGCTCCCGGGACGTCCTCGCCGACCACCGCCAGCGGGGTAGCAGGCGGGCGGCGATGGCACTGCCGGCGAACAGATCGAA
>JAKAQB010000076.1 GCA_021811865.1 Actinomycetes bacterium
CTACCAGCTGATCCACCAGGGCACCCGGCTGATCCCCGCCGACTTCATCGGCTTCCTGCACCCCAACCACAGGGTCGGCGACCACCACGACCTGCTGATGGCCAACTTCTTCGCTCAGACCGAGGCGTTGGCGTTCGGCAGGACCAGAGCCGAGGTCGAGGCGGAGGGGGTTCCCGCCAGCCAGGTCGCCGCCCGCACCTTCCCGGGCAACCGACCGACCAACACGATCCTCGCGCCGGCGCTCACCCCCCGGGTGCTGGGCGAGCTCGTTGCCACCTACGAGCACCGGGTGCTCACCCAGGGGGTCATCTGGGGGATCGACAGCTTCGATCAGTGGGGCGTCGAACTGGGCAAGGCGCTGGCGCAACGGATCGTGCCCGAGCTGGCGGCCGAGTCGGCGCCGGCGTTGGGCCACGACAGCTCCACCAACGCCCTCATCCGGCGGTACCGGGCGGCGCGAGGTTGAAGCGACCGTTCGATGGTGCACGGTTCAACGCTTCACGGCGCCGGCGGCAGGACGGTCGTTGATCGGTCCGGTGCGATCCGACAGCGGGCGGGCGTCGCGGCCGCAGTGGCAGGCAAGGATCTCGGCGCAGATGGCGACGGCCACCTCCGGCGCTCTGCGTCCCCCGAGGTCCAGTCCGATGGGGCGGTGGATGCGGTCGAGCTGCGCCTCGCTGACCCCGTTTGCCCGTAGGCGCTCGGAGCGTCGCGACTGTGTGGCACGCGAACCCAGGGCGCCGACGTAGGGCAGCCCGGCGTCCAGGCCGGCGGCGAGCGCCGGCGCGTCGACGTGCGGGTCGTGCGAGAGCACCACGAGGGCTGCCGACCCGCCGGCCCAGGCGAAGGCCCCCGCCAGTGCCGGCCAGTCACCGTGGGGCTGGGGGCGGTCGTCGACGGCGGTGGCGTCCCAGCCGAGCAGGCGGCCCTGGGCGCTCAGCGCGTCCACCAGGTCTCCGGTGCCGACCACCACCATCCGGGGGGCTGGCACCCACGCCTCGACCAGCACGGTGCCGGCCGGGTCCTCGACGCGGCGCGTGGCGCTGTGGCCGGAGCGGAGGAGGTGGACGGCCTCGGCGACGGCCACCGGAGCCGGCGGTGCGACGGTGCCCCAGGTTCGCCCGTCGGCGGCCACGACCTGCGAGGCGGGCGAGCGGCCGGGCCCTTCAATGCGGGTGAGCAGCACCGCCGGAGTCCGGGACCCGAGCAGCTCCCACAGCGCCGCGGGGATGGAGGCGGTGGTCTGGAGCAGCAGCTCGGCTCGCCCGCCGCACGACAGGCCGGCCTCCTCCACGGCCGCCCCGTGGATGTCCACCACGGCCGATCCCAGGGCGGGCGGGACGCCGGGGCGGAGCAGTGGGCCGGCCGCCTCCCGCAGCCGGGCGGCGCCGGCGACGCCGAGCAGTTGCCCGTGACGGACGCCGTCCTCGTCGACGACGACCACCTCGTCGCCGGGCCATGTCGAGAAGCCCTGGATGTCGACAACCCTGGCGGTCACCGTCGGCCGTTGGACGGCGCCGAGCATGGCCCGGGCGAGCTCCGGAAGCGTGTCTGTCATGGCCTGTTTGTACATCCGTCTCTGCCAATGCCAGGAGGGCGGCTACCCGGCGGTCACGGCAAAGCGGGCGGGTATGCCGATCAGCCGCTGGGATAGCGGTGCTGCGACGCTGGCTGCCCATTCGACGTCGTGGAGCCGCTCCAGCCAGGGATCGGGCCAGCCGGCGGCGGTCACGGTCTCCACCACCGCCGCCGGCGTCGTGCCGGCACCGAGCGGGAGGGCGTCGAGCACCTCCTTGGGGTACTCGCCGTGGTGGCCGCTCATCGTGCCCTGCGCGCGGCCGAGGACCCGGCTCGCCACGGCCCTTGCCTGCCGTAGCGGGTCGCCCTGGCCAAAGCGGCCTTCGAACACCACGAGCCGCCCCATCGGTGCCACCGCCCGCCACGCCCGCAGCGTGCCGACCGGGTCGGGGAGGGTCCAGAGCAGGTGGCGCTCCATCACAGCATCGAATGGCCCTTCTGGCGGCTGGTCGGCACGGCCTTCCACGATCTCGATGCCGAGGCCCGCGGTGTTGGCTCGTGCTTCGAGCCGGGTGAGCATCGCCGGCGAGATGTCGAGTGCCGTCACCTTGTGACCCTGGCGGGCAGCAAGCAAGGACAGGAAGCCGGTGCCGGCCCCGCAGTCGAGCACCCGCGCCGGCGGCTGGGGCAGGAGCCGGGCCAGTGCCGCCGCCCAGGCGGACAGCTCACCTGCATCGGTCGGGCGGTGGTTGGGGACCTCGTCGTAGACGGCGGCGTCCGCCTCCCAGAACCGCCGAATCTGGTCGTGGATGTCCATTGGCACCAGCCTACGACGGGGCTTCAGGTGTGGTGTCCCGGCTCGTGGCCCGAGTGGCCGGCTGCCTCGAGCTGGAACGTGGAGTGCTCGACGTCGAAGTGGCCGGCGAGGCACGCCTGCAGCCGGTCGAGCAGCACCGGTGCACCGCCGGCGGCGAAGCACTCGTCGGCCACGACCACATGGGCGGAGAGGGCCGGCAGGTCGGAGTTGAGCGTCCAGGCGTGCAGGTCGTGTACCTCGCGTACGTCGGGGACCGACAGCAGGTGCGTCCTGACCGCGTCGAGGTCGACACCCTCCGGCGTCGCCTCGAGCAGGATGCGGCCACTGCTGCGCAAGAGAGGCCAGGCGGCGCGGAGCATGAGGCCCACGACCAGCAGGGAGGCGATCGGGTCGGCCCGGCGGAAGCCGGTGGCGAGGATCACCACGCCGGCGGCGAGCGTCCCGCCAAACGCCCAGCCGTCGGTCACCAGGTGGGCATGGGCGCCGGCGACGTCGAGGCGCTCCCGGTCGGCCCGCGCCACCAGCCATGTGGCGATGCCGTTCACGACGAGACCTGCGCTCGCCACGATCACCAGCGCCGCCCCGTCCACGGGCACGGGCCGCACGAGCCGTTCGCCCGCGCCGACGAGAACGGCGGCCGCCACCGCTACGAGGGACAGGCCGTTCAGCGCGCCTGAGAGGATCTCGGCGCGCTGGAAACCCCACGTCATCCTGCCCGTCGCCGGGCGCCGGGCGAGGCGGGCCGCCCACACAGCGGCGGCGAGGGCGCCGGCATCGGTGAGCATGTGGCCGGCGTCGGCGAACAGGGCCATCGAACCGCTCACGGCAGCGACCGCCACCTCGGCCACCATGAGCGCCAGGATCAGGCAGAGGGCGGCGACGAGGAGGCGGCTGTCGGCGTCCCTGGAGCCGTGGTGGTGCTCCCGGTGCGCCGCCCGGGCCTGGGCTGGGGTCGGCTGGTCGAGGTTGGCGGTGTGGGTCGCCGCCCATCCTTCCGGTGGCGACTCCGAGGCATCCCCCGCGACACGGCCGGTGGCGGCGGAGTCCCCGGATGCCGGTCGGGCGGAAGCCATGGCTTGGTTCGAGGGTACCGGCCGGCGCCGCCAGGGCGATTGTCCGGCGCGGCGGGGTGGCGTGCTGGGGGAGTCGTGGCCACCGGCAGGGGCGGGGTGAGTCGTATCAGTGGCATATGGGCGTTTTCAGACGGTACGGGCGTCCCTTCGGGCGTCAAACGCGCGCGGTCAGGCGAACTGCGCGCACAGACAGCGGTATGCGGTCGTGGTTGCGCGCAGTTCGCTCGCCTGCGCGCGGTTCGGCCACCGACGATCGGCGGTGCCGCTGCTGGCGGCCGGCGGAGGGGCTGGCGGCCGGCGGAGGGGCTGGCGGCCATTCCGCCTCCGGCCTGCCCTGATCCCAGGGCTCACCGCCGGCGATGGCAGGCCGTCAGGCTCTGCCTGCGGTGCCGGACGCCCACGTGCTCCGCCCGGGATGGCGGTAGATGACGAAGTTGCCGTCCTCCTCCCCGGCCGACGCCCGCAGGCGGCGTGAAGTTCGTCCCGAGATCCGTGGACCCGCACCGGCGGGAACAGCGCGGCGTCGAGCGAGCGCGTCAAAGCGCCGGCCGTCACAGGACCTGGACCGGCCCCGTCACCCTGCGGATACCCCGCGACGCTGGCCGCGCCGACCCGTGCCCCGCCTTGGGGGAGCGGGGAGCCGGAGCGAAGAAGAAATCAGGGCAATCGCCTCGCCGGCGCTGGCCGCGCCGCCGAGGTGCTGTCAGCATGACACCGTCCGAGGCACGTACCGGCCGTCGCCGGGAGGACACGGTTCGATGAGCGCACATCGGGAGCGGGGAGCGAGCCAGGAGCCCGGCCCTCCGCGGCGCGCAAGGAGCGGATGCACCCGACCACGGCAGTGAAGAGCGAGCGGCTGGTACACCTGCTGGGCCGCCGGTCGTTCCCGGCGTTCGTGGTCTGCGCCGCGGTGTTCGCTGCGGTGACCCTCGCCTGGGACGTGGAGGCGTCGGTCGGGCGCCCGCTGCTCGGGCCCCGCCCGGCAGCCGTCGTCGTCCTGGCTGCCGGCGCGGTCGCGTCCGACCTGTGGACCGTGCAGCGCCGCCAGCGCAACGGCGCCGGCGAGGTGACGGGCAGCTGGACGTTCCTCGGCGCCCTGGTCCTGCTGGCCACGCCTGCCGCGGCTGCGGCGGCAGCGGCCGTTGCCGCCGTGGCCGGCGACGGCGTCCGGCGCAAGCCGCTGGCCGACGTCGTCTTCAACGCTGCCACGTCGGTGGCATCGATCAGTGTCGCTGCGTGGATCCTGCATTGGATGCCGGCCGCTGGGTTGTTGCGCTGGGCGGGGGGCGCCGGCCTCGAGCAGCTCGCCGTGGTGGCCGGCGCCTTGGCCGGCGCCTTCGCGGTCAACGTCGTCCTCGTCGCCACCGGTATCGCCATCGACACACGGCTGCCCCTGACGGCCGTGCTCGCAGCGCAGCGCAGCGAAGCGGGGGTCACCGAGGTGGTGCTACTGGCGCTCGCCCCGATCTACGTGGTGGCCGCCGAGCGCAGCCTGCTCCTGCTCCCCCCGCTCCTGGCCGCCAACGTGGTGGTGCTGCAGACCGCCGCCCTCTCGCTGCGCCGGCGCCACGACGCCACGCACGACTCCCTGACCGGACTGGCCAACCGCAGGCTCTTCGACCAGCGCCTCGAGGAGGCCCTCGCCACCCTGCCCGAGCAGGGCCAGCTGGCGGTCGTGCTCGTCGACCTCGACGACTTCAAGGAGGTGAACGACGGCCACGGTCACCCCGCCGGCGACCGGGTGCTCGTCGAGGTCGGCGCCCGCCTCCAGGCGCTGTGCCGGCCGGCGGACCTCGTGGCGCGCATAGGCGGCGACGAGTTCGCCGTGCTGCTCCCAGACGCCTCCGCTGATGCGGCCGCTGACGTCGTGGCGCGCCTCAGGGCGGCCGTTGCCGAGCCGATCGACGTCTCCGGGCGCACGGTCGTGGTCGGATCCAGCGCTGGCGCGGCGGTGGCGCCCTGGGAGGGCTATCGTGCCTCCGGGCTGCTCCGCCGCGCCGACGAGGCGATGTACGCCGAGAAGTACGAGCGCGGACGCGCCAGCTCACGGTTGGTGCCGGCCGGCCACCGCTCCGGCGTGGGCCTCAGGCGGGCGCTCGACGCCGGCGAGTTGCGGCTCGACTACCAGCCGGTCGTCGCCATGGCGTCGGGCGAGGTCACGGGCGTGGAGGCGCTGCTCCGCTGGGAGCATCCGGCCGACGGCGTCCTGTGCGCAGCGCAGTTCCTCGCCCAGGCGGAGCGCAGCGACCTGGTCGGACCCCTCACCGCCTGGGTCCTGCGCGAGGCGCTCGCCCAAGCGGCGGGATGGGCGTCGGAGGGTCGCGTGCTGCGGATGGGCGTCAACATCTTCCCCCACAACCTTGCCGACCGCCGCTTCCCGGGTCTGGTGCAGTCGGAGCTTGCCGTCGCCGGGCTCCACCCCTCGAGGCTCGTGCTGGAGTTGGCCGACGTTCGGGCGCTGACCCTTGACGGCACCCGGCACGCGTTGGAACGCATCGGGGACCTGGGGGTGGGGCTGGCCCTCGACGACTTCGGCGTCGGGCCTTCGACGATCGCCCATCTCTGCGACCTGCCCGTCGACCAGGTGAAGCTCGACCCCCGGTTGGCGGCCGGCATGGTCGGCGACGGTAGGGACGCCGCCTTGCTCGAGGCGGTGGTCCGCTTGGCGGGGGCGCTCGGCAGGGGGTGCGTCGCCGAGGGCGTGGAGGACGCCCCGGCGTGGGAACGCCTGTGCACCGCCGGCTGCCCGGAGGCGCAGGGGCGGTGGGTTGCGCCGCCCCTCACCCCGGCCGAGCTGACCCGCTGGATGGACCAGCGGGCCACCCCGGCCGGGGTGGCCGCTCTCACAACCGCTCCTGCAGATCGAGGCTGAGCGCCTCCCGGCGAGGCGCCAGAAGCTTCAGAAGCGGATGATGCCCCGGATGTTGCGGCCGGCGTGCATGTCCTCGTAGCCCTTGGCGACGTCCTCGAGCCGGTACTCGGTGGTGATCAGCTCGTCGAGCTTCAACTGGCCCTCCTGGTACATCTGGATCTGCTGGAGGATGTGCCAGCTCGGGCTCGACGCCCCAAAGAGCGAGCCCTGGATGCGCTTCTGGAACAGCGTCAGCTCGGCGAGCGAGACCGGCAGGCCGACCTCGGTGGCGTCGCCGAGTCCGGTGACGACGACGGTGCCGGCCTTCCGGATGGCGCCGAACGCCTGCCCCACGTGCTCGCCGCGCACCACCCCGACGGTCACGATCGCCGAGTCGGCGCCCTGCCCCTGGGTGACGCCACGGGCGAAGTCGGCCGCCTCGCCTATGTCGGCGAAGGCCTCGGTTGCGCCGAGCTTCATGGCCATGTCCCGCTTGAAGGCGACCGGGTCGACGGCTACCACGTGCGCAGCGCCGGCCAGGGCGGCGCCCTGCACGGCGTTGATGCCGATGCCGCCCACTCCCATGACGATCACGGTGTCGCCCGGGCGCACGTCCGCCGAGCGCACCGCCGAGCCGAATCCCGTGCCGACTCCGCAGCCGAGCAGGCACAGCTTGTCCAGCGGGAGGTCCTTGTCCACCTTCACCGCCGAGTCGACGTCCACGACCATGTGCTCGGAGAACGTCCCGAGCCCGCACATCGCCCCAACGGGCTGCCCGTCGAGGGTGTGCACCTTGAAGCTCGACGGGTCGCGGAAGCGGGAGCCGCTCAGCAGGTGGATGCCGAGGTCGCAGAGGTTCTGCATGCCCGACGCGCACCACCGGCACTTGCCGCAGCCCGGGATGAAGGAGAACACGGCGTGGTCTCCCGCCGCCCAGCCCTCGGTGTGCTCGCCGACGGCCTCGATGACACCGCCGCCCTCGTGGCCGCCGAGGTACGGGTACAGCGGCACGGGCAGGTCACCGGTGGCGATGTGGTCGTCGGAGTGGCACAGCCCCGAAGCGACCATACGCACCAGCAGCTCCCCCTGCCGGGGATCGTCCACCTCCAAGTCGACCACCTCGTAGGCGCCGGGCGCCTTCGTGACGACAGCTCCGCGAGTTCTCATGGCGTGTCCTCCCCGCTGTGATGGGTCCTCCCGGAGCGTATGGCGGGCGGCGCCGGCGCGTCGACCGCCCGGGGCGACCCTCAGCGCCCGGCGAGCAACTCGGCGAGGTGCCGGCCGCGGGTACCGCCCAGCTGCTCGGCCTGCGTGCGGCAGCTGAACCCGTCGGCGAGGAGCTCCGCCCCCTCCGGAGCGGCGGCGATGGCGGCCAGCAGCCCGTGGCGGGCGACGTCGACCGACACGTCGTAGTGGCCGGCCTCCATGCCGAAGTTGCCTGCCATCCCGCAGCACCCGGCGATCGGGCGCACCTCGGCGCCGGCGGCGCGGGCGACGGCGAGGTCGGCTTCGTAGCCCATGATCGCGTGGTGGTGGCAGTGCGGCTGTGCCAGCACCAACCGGCCGTCGAGGCGCCCGTCGAAGGCGGCGGGGAGCCGGCCCCCGCCGGCTTCGAGCAGCGCCTCGGCGAGCGTGCGGACCGCTCCGGCGACCACCCCCGCTGTGGCTTCATCGGGAAGGAGCTCGGTCAGCTCGGAGCGGAGGACCGCGGTGCACGACGGCTCCAACCCGACGACCGGCACCCCGCCGGCAGCGAAGGGTGCCAGCACCTCGATGGTCCGTCGCAGCCGCCGCCGGGCGGCGCTCAGCTGGCCCGTCGTGATCCACGGCAGGCCGCAGCACACGTCGGAGCCGGGTACCACCACCTCGTAGCCCGCCGCGGCCAGCACGCCGACGGCTGACTCGGCCACACCGGGCGAGAAGCCCCGAGTGAAGGTGTCCGCCCAGAGGACGACCTGGCCGGCCGGCGCCGGCGACGGGCCGGAGCCGCCGGCGAGGCTGGAGCCGCCGGCCGGGCCGGAGCCGCCGGCCGGGCCGGAGCCGCCGGCGAGCGCGGCGAGGCGGCGGGCGGACATGGGCGTCACGGCCAGCGGCGGCAGGGCGCGCCGGGCGTCGATGCCGGCGGCGGCCTTGGCCATATCGGACAGCCGGGGTGAGGCGAGCAATCGGTTGACGGCACGGATCACGCCGGGGCCCCCCCGGGCGGTGAGCGCCAGCCACGCCGGCAGCCAGCCGAGGCTGTAGTGGCTCGCCGGCCTGACCCGCCTCCGGTAGGCGTGGTGGAGCACCTCCGCCTTGTAGCTCGCCATGTCCACCGACACAGGGCAGTCCCGGGCGCAGGCGCGGCAGGCGAGGCACAGGTCGAGCGCGTCGTGGACCTCCGGGGACCGCCAGCCGCCGGCGACGAGCGCCCCGTTGGCCATCTCCTGTAGCACCCGGGCCCGGCCGCGGGTGGAGTCGCGCTCGTCGCGGGTCGCCACCCACGAGGGGCACATGAACCCGCCCGCTGCGGCGTTGTCCGCCCGGCACTTGCCGACCCCGACGCAGCGGTGGGCGGCGGCGGTGAAGTCGCCGCCGTCGGCGAGGAGCGCCAAGCCGCCGGGCCTGCGCCCTCGGGGCAGCGGTGCCGCCTGCGGGCGGCGCAGGTCCACGTCGAGCGGTACAGGGTCCACCACCACCCCCGGGTTGAGGATGCCGTCGGGGTCGAACAGGGCCTTGAACCGCCGGAATGCGTCGATCGCCGCCGGCGAGTACATGAGGGCCAGCAGCTCACTGCGGGCCCGGCCGTCGCCGTGCTCACCCGACAGGGAGCCGCCGTAGCCGGTCACCAGCCGGGCGGCCTCCGCCAGGAACGGCCGGAGGCGGTCGGGGTGCTCGGCGAGCGGGAGGTCGATGCGCACGTGGATGCACCCGTCGCCGAAGTGGCCGTACAACAGCCCGTCGAGGCGGTGGCCGGCCAGCAGGGCGGTGAAGTCCCGGAGATAGGGCCCGAGCGACGCCGGCGGGACGGCGGCGTCCTCCCACGCCGGCCAGGCGGGCGCCCCCGACGGGGTGCGGCTGCCAAGGCCGGCGCCGTCGTCCCGGATCCGCCACAGGGCCGTGGCCTGCGTCCCCGCCGGCACGACCAGGGACTCCAGGGCGTCGCCGGCGGCGACCACCGCGCCGGCGCCGGCCTCGGCGCCGGCCGGCGTCTCGCCGGCGACCTCTACGAGCAGCCACGCCCCGCCGGCGGGCAGCGCCGGCACCGCCCGGCGCCCTCGCACCAGGTCCACGAGCCGGGCGTCGATGCCTTCGAGCGCAAGGGGCCGGAGGGGGAGCAGCCCGGCGACGGCGTCGGCGGCGGCGGCCATGTCGGGGTAGCCGAGCACGGCGAGGGCGGTCGAAGCCGGTGCCGGCACCAGGCGCACCTCGGCGCCGAGGACGATGGCGCACGTGCCTTCCGTGCCGACCAGCGCCCTCGCCAGGTTGCCGCCCCGCTCGGGCAGCAGGTGCTCGAGCGCGTAGCCCGATACCTGCCGGCCGAAGCGGCCGAGCTCGCCTGCGACGGGCCGCACGTGTCGCTCGACCAGCTCGGGCAGCTCCGCTGGCTCGTCGCCGCCCGGGCCGATCCGCAGGCGTCGGCCCCGGCCGTCGAGGACGTCGAGCGAGACGACGTTGGCCGCCGTCGTCCCGTACGACATGGCGTGGGCACCGCAAGCGTTGTTGCCGATCATCCCGCCGAGGGTGCAGCGGCTGTGGCTCGACGGGTCCGGCCCGAACCGCAGGCCGTGGCGCCCGGCGGCCGCCTGCAGGTCGTCGAGGACCGCGCCGGGCTCGACGCTGGCCGTGCGGGCCTCGGGGTCGACGGCGAGCACGCCGCCGAGGTGGCGGGAGAAGTCGAGCACCACCCCGGCGCCGACGGCGTTGCCGGCGATGGAGGTGCCGCCGCCCCGGGGCGTGATGGGCACTCCCTCCTGGCGGCACAGCTCGGCGACCGCGAGGACGTCGTCGACATCCCGAGGAAAGACCACGCACCTCGGCACCACCCGATAGTTGGAGGCATCCGAGCTGTACTCGGCTCGCCGTCGTGGCGAGCCGTCGGCGGCGTCGCCGACCATGCCCTGCAGCCGGGCGAGGAACGTCACCCCTTGGGTGTGAGGATCTCTCGCACGAGCGGCTCGAAGTGCTCGAGCGGTTCGCTCCTGTAGTCGGGGTCGAAGCCCACCCGGTCGGGCACGAGGCGCTGCGTGTCGTTCATGTGGGTCATGATCACCGCCCAGTCCTCGGCCGTGGACGCCATGGTCCCGAGCGTACCGCTACGCTTGCGCCGGGGAACGGGAGACCGGCGGGCTTTACGCGCGACCAGCGAGGTGCACCGCCCATGGCCATTGACCTTTCCCCGTCCCCCCGATTCACCCTGTCGCTTCGCGGCTACGACAAGGACGAAGTGGACGACTACCTCGAGTCCCTCGCCGCCCACGCCACCGATGCCGACGGCGCCCTCGACGGCGCAAGGGACCGCATCCGCCAGTTGGAGGCCGAAGTCCAGCGGCTATCGGCCCGGGTGGCCGAGCTCGAGGAAGTCGTCCGCCACGAGCCACCGCACACCGTCCGGGCGATCGGCGAACGGATCACGCTGATCCTCGAGGAGGCGGAAGCCGGAGCCGCCGACGCCCTCGCCCAGGCGCAGGCCCAGGCGGACTACATCGTCGAAGAGGCCCGCCAGGAGGCCGAGATCCTGCGCCGGCAGGCGGCCGCCGCCACAGCCGAAGCCCGCGAGGTGAGGGAGAGCGCCCAACGCGTCGTCGAGGAGCAGCTCGAGCGGGCGCAGTCCGAGGCGCGGTCGCGCTCGGCGGCCATCGTCGCCGAGGCCGAGGCCCGGGCCCGGCGCCGGCAGGCCCAGATCGAGGGATGGGCCCAGGAGGTCATCGCCGCCACGCAGGCCGACCAGGCCCAGCTGTCCGAGGAGTTCGCTCAGGTGCGCAGGCGCCACGAGACCGAGCTGACCGGGCTCGTCACCCAGCGCGACGACGTGGTCGCCAACCTGCGCCACCTGCAGGCCGCTCTGGCCCAGGCGGTCGACCGGGTGGCGCCGAGCGAGTAGGCCGGGCGAGTAGTCAGGGGGCGATGCCGGCGGCCGCCGCGATCCTCGCCGCGACGGCCCCGGCGTCGACGCAGCTCACCACGATCCGCTCGAAAGCCTGGCCGTTGAGCTCGACGACCACGGCCGGCCCGCTGCCCCGCACGACGGTGAAGTCGTAGCCCGTGCCGTGGCGGCGCCGGCCCAGCGCCACCCAGCCCGGGACGGCGACGCCGTCGACGCGCCAGCCGCGCAGCTCCAACCAGGGGGTGGGCACGGCACGGACCTGGCGAACTGCCCGCAACGGCAGGCGGAGGTCGGAGCGGCGGAAGGCGGAGAGGCGTTCGGGGCGGCGCATCGACACCAGGAGCTCCGTCGCGTCGGTCAACAACTCGGCCACGGGTCACCCAGGGTAGGTTGCGCCCCGTGCCCGAGCGCCCGGCGGGAGTCGCTCTTGGAGGCGCTCGCCGGCGAGCTCGCTCCCGACGCGGCGACGGCGTTGCCCCCCGACGTGACGAACCAGGTGTCCGGCGAGGACTTTCTCCCGAACATCTCCGGGTGCCGGCTACGACGCAGCCGAGGGTCGGCCCCGTGCAGCGGCAAGACTGACAGCGTGGACCACCTCACCGTCGTCGACCACCCCGCCGTCGCCCACCGCCTCGTCGAGCTGCGCGACGCCGACACCGAACCCGACCGCTTCCGCACTGTCCTGCAGGAGATCAGCACGCTGCTGGCGTTCGTGGCGCTCGCCGACCTGGCGTGCTCACCGGTCACCGTGTCGACCCCCCTGGCCGCCGCCCCCGGCCGGCGGGTCTCGGAGGCAGCCCTCCTCGTCCCGGTGCTCCGGGCCGGCCTCGGCATGGTCCCGGGGGTGCAGTACGTGATCCCCCGCACCCAGGTCGCCCACCTCGGCATGCGCCGTGACGAGCAGACGCTCGACGCTGTGACCTACCTCGACGGGCTGCCCTCCGACCTCTCCGGCCGGCGGGTCGTCGTCCTCGACCCGATGCTCGCGACGGGCGGATCGCTCACCGAAGCCTGCCGTCTCATCCGCTCCCGGGGAGCGGCACGGGTCCAGGTGCTGTGCCTGGTGGCGTCGCGGCCGGGGATCGAGGCGTTCGGCCGGGCCCACCCCGAGGTCCCCGTCACCGCCGCCGCCCTCGACGACACCCTCAACGAGCGGGGCTACATCGTGCCCGGGCTGGGCGACGCCGGGGACCGCCTCTTCGGCCCGCCGCCGCGGTGAGGATCCGCCGGCTCGGGTCCGTGGCCGGCGGTCGGGGCGGCTGGTGGCCGTCGGGGCGGTTGGTGGCCGTCGGGGCGGTTGGTGGCCGTCGGGGCGGCTGTCTCGGAGGTTTCGGGAGCCGGAGGCGGAACTGTGAGTGAAAAGTACACAGCCTGTGTCGTTTTCACTCACAGTACGGTGGCCGGCGCTGGCGTTGGCCTGACTGGCTGGCGGAGAGGGGGGGATTTGAACCCCCGGACCCGGTTTCCCAAGTCAACTCATTAGCAGTGAGTCCGATTCGGCCGCTCTCGCACCTCTCCTCGGAGCGCCCAGGGTAGTCGACGGACGGCGACGCGTCAGCCCCAGAACGTGCGGTTCTGCTCCCGCGTGAAGCCGGGGAGGTACCAGGGGCCGAGGCCGCCTTTGCCGGTCGACCGCTCCGGGTCGAAGCAGGCCATCACCTCCGTCCGGCCCCGACCCCGCGAACCGCTCCGCCGCCGCGACGAGGATGCGCTCCGCGGTGGGAGCGTCCTGGCCTTTCCTCGCCACGGGGGAAGGTCTACCCCATCCGCCCCGGCGACCACCAACCCTAACCGACGCTCGGCCCCCCAATCCCGTGCCGCTGCTGAGCGTCCCCTGGTCGCAGGCGATCACGTTGACCTCGAACCGAACGCCCGCTAGGGTCCGGTCCCGACACCACGTTGGGGGACGGCAACGGCCGTCGTGGACGAGGAGGAAGGCATGGCGACTGTTGCCGCAGAGGTCCCGTCGCACGGCGAGTTCAGGCGCAACCTCGGTTGGACCGACGGCCTGGCGATGGGGTTGTCGATCCCCGTCGGCGGGTTCGCGCTGATCGGGTACTCGATCGGGATCCTCGGCGCGTGGACGGCGATGCTGCTGTGGGGGGTGACCTGCCTCGTCGCCATCGCCCAGAACTTCATCTTCGCCGAGCTGGCCGCCATGTTCCCCGACAAGCCGGGCGGGATCGCCCTCTACGCCCACGAGGGGTGGCGGCGGTACTTCTCGCCGGTCGGCGCGCTCGCGGCTGTCGGCTACTGGGCCGGGTGGTCGTTCGGCCTCGCCGTCTACGGGCTCATCATCGGCCAGCTCCTCGCCGCCCAGTTCTTCCCCCACTCCACGTGGAGCTTCTTCGACGGCACCCAGCACATCGGCCTGGCCGTCATCCTCGGCGCGCTCGCCGTCGTGGCCGTGTGGACCCTCAACGTCTTCGGCGTCCACCCCGCCGTGCGGTCCAACAAGATCATCGGTGTCGTCGTCTGCGTCACAGTCGGCATCTTGATCGTCGGCCCGTTCCTCACCGGCCACTGGCACCACCAGCTCACCTGGGGCCTCGGCCTGCCGCATCAGGCGTGGGGCGGCTGGAAGCTCGCCATCGTCTACATGTACGTCATGTGCTGGACGTCGTACGGCACCGAGATCGCCGCCACCTTCTCCCCCGAGTACCGTGACCAAAAGCGTGACTCGACGCGTGCGCTCGTCTCGGGCGGTGTCCTCACCCTCGCGTTCCTCGTCCTCGGCCCGCTCTCGGCGACCGCCGACATCGGCACGAAGGCGATCGCCACCAACCCGGTCGGGTTCTTCCCCTCGGTGTTCTCCTCGATCATCGGACCGGCCGCAGGGCTCGTCACCATCATCTTGTGCGGCGCCTTGTTCCTCAACATGACGGCCGCCACCGCCGACGCCGGCCGGGCCCTCTACGGCATCTCCCGCGACGGCATGATCGTAAAGCAGCTGTTCAAGCTCAACCGTCACGGCATGCCGGGGCGGGCCATGACCATCGACTTGGTCGTCAACGTCTGCCTGGTCGTGTTCGTGGCCAACACCCTCGGTGTCCTGTTCGCCAGCAACCTCGGCTACATGATCGCCGTGGTGTTCGCGCTGAGCGGTTTCCTGCTGCTCCGCAAGGACCGCCCCCAATGGCCCCGCCCCATCCGCCGGGGCCCGGGGTGGATCGCCGCGGCCTGGCTGCTGATCGCCTTCAACCTGGTGCTGATCATCGTCGGTGCCCTCAACCCCGGCATCGCCGGCTACGGGGGCACCACCGACCAGCTGATCGGCCTGGCCATCCTCCTGGCGTCGATCGTCATGTTCCTCTTCCGCCGGCTGGTCCAAGACCGGGCCCGGCTCCAGCTGCGCGAGCCCACCCCCACAACACCGGGTGACATCGCCGCCCCCGCCTACACCGGCCCCCTGCACGGCG
>JAKAQB010000016.1 GCA_021811865.1 Actinomycetes bacterium
GGGGGAGTCTGGGGGGAGTCTGGGGGGAGTCTGGGGGGAGTCTGGGGGGAGTCTGGGGGGCGTGTGGGGGGAGTGTGGGGGGGGGGGGGGGAGAGGGCTGGGGGGGGGGGGGGGCGGGGTCGGGGCCGGCACGGGCGGGGTCGGGGGCGGGGTCGGGGTCGGGGTCGGGGTCGGGGCCGGCACGGGCGGGGGCGGGGTCGGGGTCGGGGTCGGGGTCGGGGTCGGCCTTGCGTGGACCTGGGTGCGTCGGGTGACACTCGGTGCACAGACCCCCCAGATCGAGCTCGTATGCACCGAGCTACGGCGGAGGCGCCCGGAACGCCGCTGGGCGGGCCGCTATCGGGGGGTCCTTCGCTGAGACGGGCGGTTTGCACCCCGGCTACGCCTGCTGAGCTGTCCTCGCTCCTGCAGCCCCGGGACGGGATCGTGCGCGAGTGCGCCGGCGTGCAGGTGAGCCTCGACGAGTGGCGCTTCGGCCTGGCCGCCGGTCCCGTGGCCTCCTACGAGCGGGTTGTCCGGACCTCCGGTGGCACCGTCACCCAGGAAGTACGGTTCCGGGTGGGCATCCCGTACGTCTCCTGGCTCTTCGCCCTCCCGCTGCGCGCACACCTGGGCAGCCTGCGCAGAGGGAGGCCGGCGCCGTGGTGGGCACCTCCGGCGCTCCTGGACCACGCCGAAGCGGCCGGCCTGAGCGGCTTGTGTGGGCTGGCGGTCCTGGCCGGCTACCTCAACGGCCTGCTGCCCGCGACCGTCACCTATGTCGGTCGGCAGTACCACGTCGGTGACGCCGGCCAGGGCTACGCCCTCGCCGGCGTGCAGGCCGGCGCCCTCCTGGCCGTCGGACTGCTCGTGTTCGCCGACCGGCGGGGGCGGCGGCGCGGGGCGATCACGGCCACGGTCGCAGGCGCCGCCGTGAGCGCTCTCGGTGCCCTTGCTCCCTCCCTGTCGGCGGTGGCGCTCACCCAGGTGGCCGCCCTCGCCCTGCTCACCACCCAGTACGTGCTCGTCGGAATCCTCGTCGTCGAGATCATGCCTGCCGGAGCCCGGGCGTGGGCGCTGGCCCTGGTCACCATGAGCTACGGGCTGGGCGGCGGCATCACCCTCCTGGCGCTGCCTCTGGCTGGACTCGGGCCGGGGGGCTGGAGGTGGACCTACGCCATCGCCGCCCTCGGGGTGCCGGCGTGCCTCCTCCTCGCCGAGCACGTGCCGGAGAGCGGGCGGTGGACGCGGGAGATGGCACCTGCCGGTCATGCACTGCGGGTGTCGTGGACTCCCACCCAGCGCCGGCGGCTGGCAGTGCTCGGTGCAGGGGCGCTCCTGTTCGCCGTGTTCAGCCTCCCCTCGGCTCAGTTCCAGAACCAGTACTTGCGGGTCCAGCGGCACTGGTCCCCGGTGCACATCAGCATCGCCGAACAGGTCGTGGGCACCGTCGGCGGGCTCGGTACCCTGGCGGGGGGTCGCTTGGCCGACACCCGGGGACGACGTCCCGTCCTCGCCCTTGCCGTCGTGGCGGGCACAGGCTTCACCCTCCTCGAGTACTTCGGTCACGGCGTTGCTCTCTACCTGTGGATGACCGCGTCGAGCGTGCTCGGCTACGCCGTCGCGCCGGTGCTGGGGGTCTACGGGGCCGAGCTGTTCCCCACCACTCTGCGTGGACGGGCCGGTGGCATCCTGAACGTCGTTGCCGCCGGCGGCGGCCTCGCCGGGCTAGCAGTGACCGGAGCCCTCGGCGCGGGTCTCGGCACGCTCGGCCCGGCGCTGTCGGTGGTCGCCGTCGGACCGGTGCTGCTCGTCGCCCTCGTACTGCTCGCCTACCCCGAGACGGCCCGTCGCCCACTGGAGGAGCTCAACCCGGCGGATGCCCCGGTGTCGGACGGGCCGCCCGATCCGGCGCAGTAGGTGCCGGATCCCGGCGGCGGCGAGAGCCAGCAGGACGTCGCCAAGCTGATCGCCGGTCCGGGTGTCTTCATCTGCGACGAGCGCGTCGGGCTCTGCCACCAGATCGTCACCGAGGAGACGGGTGGGGAGAGCAGCCGGGTCGATGGGGCTCCACCGAGCGTGAAGGCCTGGGTCGGGTTGTCGGACGACGATCTCCTCCGAGAGATGGTCCAGGCCCATGCGCCCCAGAACGTCGACCGGGCTGTGAGACACCGCGTCGCCGTGCTACAAGAACGCGGCGTGAGCTGGGCCCGCATCGGCGAGGCCCTGGGAATGACGCGTCAATCCGCCTGGGGGCGCTTCTCCGGGGAGGACCAGTGCGCCGAGGGCGGGGCTGGGCCGACGCCCACCAAGGCGAGCGTTGCTACTGCGACCGACGTCAGAGACCGGCCACCCACTCGGCGACGATGCCAGCGACCTCGCCGTCGCGCCGGCGCAGCCCGTGGTCGCCGCCCTCGATCCAGTGGAACGTCACCGGGCCGGGGATCATCGCCACCGCCGCCTCGAGCTCGTCGACGGTACCGAAGGCGTCGCGGGTCCCGGAGACGAACAGGCACGGCACGTGCAGGTCCGGGAGGTGGGCGTCCCGGCGGCGATCGGGGTGCCCGGGCGGGTGCAGCGGGTAGCTGATGAGCACCAGCCCGGCCGCCTCAACGGCGCCCTCGGCGACGGCGACCGAGCACACCCGCCCTCCCATCGAGCGGCCGCCGACCACGAGCCGCTCGGCGTTGGAGCTGGCGGCCTCAGCGGCCACGGCCTCCACGAGCGCGGGCATGCCGTCCGGTGCACGGCGACCGGCGATCCGGTACGGGAAGTCCATGCGCCGCACCATGACGCCGGCGGTTGTCAGCGCCTCGTCGACGGCGACCAGCGCGGGGTGGTCGCGGTCTGCGCCGGCGCCCGGCGCAAGGAGGGCTGCGGTGGCGATCAGACCAGCGCCCGTAGCAGGTCGCGGAGGGTCGTGGCCTCGCCGAACGCCACCTCCCGGCTGCCGCCGTGCTCGAGCGCATCGGCCAGCGTCCGCGCCCGGGTGCGGATCGTCCACCACTGGGCGTCGTCCAGTCCGACCGGCGTGGGGCCGTCCGCATCCGAGACCGCCCGGATGACCTCCGCTGCCCGTGTCTTGTTCGCCGGGTCGTTGACGAAGCGGTCGGCGGCAGCAAACAGCTCCTCGAGAGCCCGGTAGCGGGCCTCGTCATCGTCATCGCCCTTCGAGGCAGCCTCCACCCGGTCGAAGAGCGCCTCGACGTCGGCCTCCCGAGCGGACGGAACGACCAGGTCGCCCTCCTGCCAGCGGTGAGGGATGCCCGGCTCGTCGAGCAGCACGCTCAGCTGAGCCCGCTGCTCGGGCATCCACTCGGGGAGCTCGTACACCGCTTCCTCCTCGGGAGCCCAGTCGGTCGGCGACGAGACGTCCGCCGCCGGTACCGGGGAGGAGACCGGGTCGAGGAGCTTGGCGAGGATCGCCCCCTGGACGCGTATCTCCTCCTCCAGGGCCTCCTCCGCCCCCAGCGCGGCAAGCAGGCGGCGGGTGACACGCCCGACGGCCGCCCACGTCTCTCGGTCGGTGGCGTAGAAGTCGTCGGCGGCGAAGACCACCGCCGACGCCTGGGCCACGTCACCGTCCGCCTGCATGTCCGTCGGGTCCTCTCGGAGCCGGTAGGCAGCGCTCCGCAGGAGCTCCACCCCGGTGACGAGCGCGTCGTCCGCTACCGGCTCGGCGATGTCGCCGTCGAGCAAAGTGCGGCCGAACAAGGCGCCGCCGGGCAGCTCGTCGTCGGGCAGCTCGTCGTCGGGTCCACCGGCGACGATCGCCGCGACGATGTCGTCGGTGCGTTCCTCGTCGTCGACGGCGACGACGAGCTCCTCCTCCTCGAAGCGGTGCTCGATGCCCGCCTCGATGAGGGCGACGATCAGACGAGCCCGGGCTGGGCCGCTCCAACCGTCGAGGTTGTAGCCGACCTCGTCCTCCTCGTCACCTGCCGGGGTCAGCTCAGGGAGGGGGGAGCGTTCGAGCCGGTTGCCGCACGCGTGGCAGCGCCCGCGGGAGGGCACCTCGTACCCGCAGGTGCGGCAGAACCAGACCCGGGTCGTCACCGCCGCTTGGGCAGGACGGGTGCATCCCTGCCGGTCCCCCCCCGCCCTGTGCTCAGCGTCTCGTGGTACTCGTCCTCCACGTTGACGGACCACACGTCGTGGCGGGCGCCGAACAGGTTCTCGACGGTCAGCATGGCCGTGTACATGGAGTGGTCTGCGTTGTTGTACCGGTGCATCCCGTTGCGCCCGACCGGGTGGACATTGGGTACCTCCGCCTCGAGCCACGCGCGGATGGTGTCGACGTTGCGATGGTAATCGGCGTCGTAGTAGGGGTACGCCTTGGGCATCCGCACGACGTAGCCGGCTTCGACCGCCGACGGCTCGACGAGGCCCAGCTTGCCGAGCTCCTGTCTGGCTTGCTCGACGAGCCGGTCGTCTGGTGCCGTCCAGGCGGCATCGCCCTCGTCGACGGTGTACTCGAGTCCGAGCACGTTGCGTCCGTCCTTCACGAGGTACGGCGACCAAGACCCGAAGTTCTGGATGCGCATGGTACGGACACCCGGGTCGTGGATGTAGATCCAATTGTCGTCCCACGGGACGCGGCTCGCGGGGACGACCAGCGCCACGGTCAGGAAGTCCCGGTACACGAGGTCGTCAGCGGCCGAACGGACCTCCGACGGGGCCGGCGGATCCATCACCCGGACGAGCTCGGACAGTGGCATGGAGGAGATGACAGCCGTGCAGCGGTGATCGGTCTGGCCTCCGTCGGCGGACGTGGCTACAACTGAGGTGGCGCCTCCTGGACCCCACCGGATCCGGGTCACCCGGCTGCGCATCTCGACCTTGCTGCCGGCTGCCTCCACCTTCTCGGCGCAGCGCTCCCACATCATCCCGGGGCCGAGCTTCGGGTACTCGAACTCCTCGATGAGCGAGGTGATGTCCCTCTGATTGCGCTTCGGCATCAAGGCGTTGACGATGGCGGACGGGAGGGACAGGTTCTTGATGCGCTGCGCCGCCCAGTCCGCGCCCATCTCCGAGCCGGGATGACCCCAGACCTTCTCGGTGTAGGTCTTGAAGAAGTGGCGGTACAGCCGCCAGCCGAAGCGGGATGCAACCCATCCCTCGAAGTTGCTCTGGTCCGTCGGCGGGCGCACCCGCACCCACAAGTAGGACAGCACGCACCGCAGCGCCTCCTGGACACCCAGGTTCGTCAGGGCGTTCATAGCCCGTAGGGGGTAGTCGTAGAACTTCCCCTGGTAGAAGATGCGGCTCTTGCGGGGGCGGAGCATGAAGTCCTCGTCGGGAAGGATCTCGTGCCAGAACGCCTCCACCGGGGGCACCTTCGTGAAGAAGCGGTGGCCGCCGATGTCGAATCGCCACCCGTCGCGCTCCACCGTGCGGCTGATGCCACCCACGACCGAGTCGGCCTCGAGCACGACCGGGCGACGGTTCCGCCGGGTGAGCTCGTACGCAGCGGTCAGTCCGGCGGGCCCGGCTCCGATGATCACGACGTCGCGGGCGGCGTCGGTGGGGTCAGCGGCATCGGGCGCCGAGGGGTACTCGATGGGCTGTTGACTCACGTGGCTCTCCTCGGGCACGGACCTTGGCGGCGCATCGGAGCGCTCACCGGCCGGCGGGCGGGTCGGGGGCCGGCGACATGGGGTAGTCAGCCGACGGGGTACCTCACCAGGTTCTCGTATTCGTACAGGTAGGAGGGGTCGGCCCCCACGAGGGTCGTACCCTGACCCTGGAGGAGGGAAAGCCAGCTGGCGAGCTGGCCGCAATCCCCGCCGAAGGGCGAGTAGCCGTTGCGCCACACCAACCAGAGCGTGTGGCCCGGCTGGAGCTGGGACAGCATGTCCTGGGCGAAAGCCTGGACGTTGGTGTGCTGGATCACCTGGCGGTAGTTGATCCAATCGACGCGCTGTGGGCCGATGGCGCGTGGGAATGTCAGCTGCTGCAAGCCGGGGACAGCGACGAGGCGGCTCACCGCCGGCCCCAGCTGGTCAGGGCAGTAGACCACGAGGTCGCCGGGTTGCGCCTCGGCGTTGAGCACCTGGGCGATCTGGACGGCCTGGGTGCGCTGCAGGCCATTGTTCCCTAACCCGGTGAGCAGACCGGCGACGCAGACCACCGCCAGCGTCCCCGTCACGAGGCGCCGGCGGGTCAGGACATCGATGCCCATGGCGGCGACCAGCAGGAAGAGCGGCAGCACGGTGGCGGCGTAGCGGGCGACGAACGCAGCGTTGTCGATCATGCCGCCGACGAGGGCGAGGCACAGCGTGCCGAGCATGACGGCGAAGACGGGAAGGGTCCGCCGGTTGGGCTGGAGGACGAGGGTGACGCCGTGGCCCGGCCCCTGATGACGCGCCGCGGCACCGGCGCCGCCGGGCCCGAAACCGGCAAAGCCGACGATCCGGTCGGCCGTGCGCCGGACGCGGAGCCGCACCGGCACCGGGGCCTGGTCAAGGCGTTCCAGGTCGGCATCGAGCGACCCGTCGGTGAGCCGCTCCGAGTCCGGCACGGTAGCGACTTCGCTCGCCGTCGGCCGGCGCCCGAACACTCCGAGCACCACCAGACCGAAGTAGGCGAACGCCAGCAGTATCGCCCAAGGGCCCCAGCCGGCGAAGTAGTCGAACACCTGGATCAGGTCGGCGGGGCTGGCGGGTCGTGCCCACGGGGTTCCGGTGTGAGCGGCCTGGAAGAGGAAGGTGGGCACCCAGGGGATGAACAGGAGGCTGCCGGCGAGAATGGTCAGGAATGCTCGTGCGACCGACCGGGCGTCACCCCGTGCCGGCAGGCCCTGGCGGTGCCGCCACAGCTGGTAGAGCAACCACAAGCCCGTCATCGTGACCAGGTACAAGGCCCAGTAGTGCGTGTACAGGGTTGCGGCCGTCAACAGCCCCAGAGCCACGAGCCGCCCGACGCTGGGCCACTCCAACGCACGGGCGACAGCCAGGAACCCGAGCACGCACCAGAGGATCATGAACGAGTACATCCGGGTGTCGGTCGCGTAGAAGATCGCGAACGGCGACGTCACCGCCAGGAAGAACGTGATCCAGGCAACCCGCGTGCCACCGAGGCGGCGCCCCGCCGCCCAGAACAACGGCAGGGCGACAACCGACGCCACCCCCCCGAGTGCCCGGACGGCGACGTCGCTGCGCCCGAACGCCAGCATCCAGAAGTGCAGCAGGGCGTAGTAGAGCGGCGGCGCTCCGTCCTGGCGGAGAGCGGCGTGCAGCTGGCTCAGGGGCAGCTTGGCAATGTTGACGCTGATGGACTCGTCGAGCCAGAGCGCGCTCGGCGTGTAGAAGCGCAAGAAGACCCCGGCGGCGACCACGGCCACGCCGAGGGCGGTGAGGGCGCGATGGCCAGGCCTCGTCCCGTCGGACCACGCCCGGCGCACCTCCTGGCCGAGGGTCGGAGCGCGCGCGGCATCGGGTGCGGTTGCGACCACGGCAGCCCAATCTATCGGGGCCTCGGGCGATCAGGTGGTCCGGGCCCGATGGGCAGGACCTCCCACCCTCGACCGGGGTAGGGTCCGGCGCATGCCGTCGTCGCCGCCCGAAACCGCACCCGACCGCAACCTGGCGCTCGAGCTCGTCCGGGTCACGGAGGCGGCGGCCATGGCAGCCGGCCGGTGGATGGGCCGGGGCGACAAGGAAGGGGCGGATGCTGCCGCGGTGGACGCCATGCGGGTGGTGCTCGGATCGGTGGCCATGGACGGGGTGGTCGTCATCGGTGAGGGGGAGAAGGACGACGCCCCGATGCTGTACAACGGCGAGCACGTCGGCGACGGGTCCAGCCCGAGGGTCGACGTCGCCGTCGACCCCATCGACGGCACGACGCCGACGGCGATGGGGCGCGGGGGCGCCCTCGCGGTCATCGCCGTGTCCCAGCGGGGCACGATGTTCGACCCCGGTCCGTGCGTGTACATGGAGAAGGTGGCCGTAGGCCCCGATGCCGCCGGCGTAATCGACCTCCGCCGCTCTGCCGCCGACAACATCCGGGCCGTGGCCGAGGCGAAGTCCTGCTCGCCGAGGGACGTGACCGCCGTCGTCCTCGACCGGCCACGCCACGTCGAGCTCATCCAGCAGGTGCGGGCGGCGGGGGCACGCGTCCGCCTGATCCAGGACGGCGACGTGGCAGGGGCCATCGCCACGGCATGGCCGGGCTCCGGCACCGACATCCTCCTCGGCATCGGCGGGACACCGGAAGGCGTGATCGCCGCCGCCGCCTTGAAGTGCATGGGTGGCGAGATGCAAGGCCGGCTGTGGCCACGAAACGACGACGAGCGGGAGGCGGCGCTGGCCCGCGGCTACGACCTGGACCGGGTGCTCACCACCGACGACCTGGTGCAGGGCGACAACTGCTTCTTCGCGGCGACGGGGATCACCGACGGGGAGCTGCTGCGTGGGGTGCGCTTCGACGGGCAGGGAGCGGCGACCGAATCGTTGGTGATGCGCTCACGGTCGGGCACGGTTCGACGGATCGAGGCCCGCCACCGCCTGAAGAAGCTCGCGGCATACGCGCCGACGATCGCCTGAGGCCATCGCGGCCAGCCTGACAGGTCGCAGCGCACCCCCCTCCCCGCCCGTCCGACCGGCCCGGCACACCAGCGGGCAGGTGGCGGGCAGCTGGCGGCGGCGGCGGTGAGCGGGGACGGGGGACAGGCGAGGACCCGACCGCACGGGTGGAACGCACGGGCGGACGGAAACCCTACGGTCTCCATGCAGCCACGCTTCGCGGTGGCCGACGGCCCCTACCGGCAAACTTTGGAAGCGCGTTGTCGCTGGACGACAACAAGTCTCCAGAGTTCACACCTCCGCCCCCGGACCGACCGCTGTGAGTGGCAGCCGGGGGCACCGGCAACCGGACCGGACCCAGCGGAACCGGACCGGACCCAGCGGAACCGGACCGGACCCAGCGGAACCGGACCGGACCCAACGGAACCGGACCGCACCGGAGCCAAGGCACCGTGATGCGACCGAAGGGCGGGTGGGGCGGCTGCAGCGGCCCGCAAGCGGGCAAGGGCCGGGGACAGGTCCCCGGCGCGCAGGTTGAGCGGCCCGACCAGCGACCGGCGGGTCGAGCAGCGGCGCCACCCCGACCCGACGGCGTGCCAACGGGCGCTAGCCCCCGCCGTCGGCGGGTGCGGCGCCGGCCGCCTCGAGGCGGACCCGTGCTCGGAGCACCGCCGCGCCGGCAGTCGCGCCGGCGGACGCGTCGCCGGCAGACGCGTCGCCGGCGTCGTCGCGTTGGCGTTGCTCGGCCTCGCGCAGCTCCGCCCGGGCGGCGTCGACGTCGATCTCCGAGCCGAGGGCGGCGTCGGCTGCGAGGATGGTGACCTGGTTGTCGCGGACCTCGACGAACCCGCCACCGAGGGCGATGCGAACCTCGCTGCCGTCCTCGGCCACGACTCGGGTGAGGCAGGTGTCGAGCGCGCCGAGGAGCGGCACGTGGTCGGCGAGGAAGGCGATGTCGCCGTCCAGGGTACGGGTGACGACCATCTCGGCCTCACCGCGGTATACGACACGCGACGGGCTCACCACCTCCACGTGGGTGGCCGCCATCGGCTAGCTCTCCTTCTCGAGCTGGCGGGCCTTCGCCAGGACCTGGTCGACGCCGCCGACGTTGAGGAACGCCTGCTCAGGCACGTTGTCGAGGTCCCCGTCTACGAGCGCCTCGAAGCTCTCCACCGTCTCCGAGATGGGCACGTACTCACCCTCGATGCCGGTGAACACCTTGGCCACGAAGAACGGCTGGGACAGGAACCGCTGGATCTTGCGGGCCCGGGCGACCGCGATCCGGTCCTCCTCGGACAGCTCGTCGAGGCCGAGGATGGCGATGATGTCCTGCAGCTCACGGTTGCGCTGCAGGACTTCCTGTACGCGCCGGGCGACCCGGTAGTGCCGCTCGCCGACGACCTCCGGGGTGAGGATGTTGGAGGTGGAGGCCAGTGGGTCCACCGCCGGGTAGATGCCGAGCGCGGCGATCTGGCGAGACAGCTCGGTGGTGGCGTCCAGGTGGGTGAAGGTGGTGAACGGGGCGGGATCGGTGTAGTCGTCGGCGGGCACGTAGACGGCCTGGACCGACGTGATGGACCTCCCCTTGGTGGAGGTGATCCGCTCCTGCAGCTCGCCCATCTCGTCGGCGAGGGTGGGCTGGTAGCCCACCGCCGACGGCATTCGCCCGAGCAGCGTCGAGACCTCGGAGCCGGCCTGCACGAAGCGGAAGATGTTGTCGACGAACAGCAGCACGTCCTGGTCCTTCACGTCCCGGAAGTACTCGGCCATCGTGAGCGCGGAGAGGGCGACCCGAAGGCGCACGCCCGGCGGCTCGTCCATCTGCCCGTAGACGAGGGCTGCCTTCTCGATGACGCCGGACTCCTGCATCTCCAGCCAGAGGTCGGTGCCCTCCCGGGTGCGCTCCCCGACGCCGGCGAAGACGGACACGCCGCCGTGTTGCTGGGCGACCCGGTTGATGAGCTCGAGGATGATGACCGTCTTGCCGACGCCGGCACCGCCGAAGAGGCCGATCTTGCCTCCCTCCACGTACGGCTCGAGGAGGTCGACGACCTTGATGCCGGTCTCGAACATCTGCGAGCGGGGCTCGAGGTTCTCGAAGGCGGGGGGCGGCCGGTGGATCTCCCAGCGGTCCTCGATGTCCCCGACGTGGTCGGTGTCGAGCGACCGGCCGGTGACGTTGAAGACATGGCCGAGGACGCCGTTGCCGACGGGGACGGTGATGCCCCGACCGGTGTTGCGCACGGTGGTGCCGCGCCGCAGCCCGTCCGTCTGCTGCAGGCACACGCAGCGCACGCGACCCTCGCCTATCTGCTGGGCGACCTCGGCGGCGATCGTCATGGTCGTCCCGTCCACTTCGATGTCCATCTCGACGGCGTGGTTGATCTCCGGCAGGTCGCCGGGAGGGAACTCGACGTCGACGACCGGGCCGGCGATCGCCACCACCCGCCCGTCCGCCAGTTCGGGTACGGGGCTGCTGTGCTCTTCGACGACTGTCGTCATGGGTCGCTCCTCTGGGGCGTGGCCGGCGCTGCGCTAGGCCGCATCCGGGTCCTCGTATGTCTCGATGAACGTGCCGGAGTCGTCGCTGCCGGCACGCAGCGCCTCGGCCCCGCCGACGATCTCCATGATCTCGGTCGTTATGGCGTCCTGGCGGGCCCGGTTCATGACCCGCGTCAGCGTGGTGATCAGGTCGTCGGCGTTGTCGGTCGCGGCCTTCATCGCCCGCTGGCGGGCGACGTACTCCGACGCCGACGCCGACAGCAGGGCGGCGAGGACCTCTCCTTGCAGCCAGCCTGGCAGCAGAAGGTCGACGAGCTCGGCCGGAGCGGGTTCGTACTCGTAGTCGACGAAGCGCTCGGCCGGCCGGCCGGCCGAGGCGTCCCGGCCGGTCGAGGCGTCCCGGCCGGCGCCTGCCCCGGACCGGCGCGCCTCGATCGGCACGAGCGTCCGGCGGGTGACCGTCTGGCGGCCGGCGGACTCGAAGTGGGTGTAGACGACGTCGATGCGGTCGAGCTCACCGGCGGCGTAAGGGCCCATGACGGCATCGGCGACCGCCTTGGCGTCGTCGGGCCCGGGTCGGTCCGCGATCCCTGTGAACGCCGACGCCGGTTGGCGTCCCCGGTACCGGAAGTGGCTCGATGCCTTGCGACCGACGGCGACGAGCGCCACGTCGGTGCCGATGGCCTCGAGCTCCTGGATGCGCCGTTCGGCGGCGCGCAGCACGGAGGAGTTGTAGGCGCCGGACAATCCACGGTCGCCGGCGATGACGATGACAGCCGCCCGGCGAGTCTGTTGGGGCTGGCGAAACAGCGGGTGCTGGCTCCCGTCGGGCGTGCCGGCCAGGCGACCGACGACCTCGGCCATCTTCTCGACGTACGGCCGTGCCGCGGCGATCGCCTGTTGCGCCCGCACGATCCGGGAAGCGGCGATGAGCTCCATGGCGCGGGTGATCTTCTTGGTCGACTGGACGCTGCGGATCCGCCGCCGCAGGATCCGCTCCTGGCCGCCCGCCACCCGCTACCCCGCCTGCTCGGCCGGCGCATCCGGCGGCGCATCCCGCGGCGCATCCCGTGGCGCAGCGGCAGCAGGGACGGGAGCGGCGCCCCCAGCCGAGCCGCCCCCAGCCGAGCCGCCCCCAGCGGAGCCGCCCCCAGCGAACACGCCCTTGAACGTCGTCATCGCCCCGTCGAGGGCGTCGGTGCCGGGGAGGGCCTTGGTGGTCCGGATGGTCTCGAGCAGCTCGGGGTGCTCGGCCTTCAGGTAGCTGAGCAGCTCCTGCTCGAAGCGCCGAACGTCGGGGACGGCCACGTCGTCGAGGAACCCGTGGGTGCCGGCGTAGATCACCACGACCTGCTCCTCGACTGGCACCGGCGCGTTCTGGGACTGCTTCAACAGCTCCGTCAGGCGGTAGCCGCGGTCGAGCTGCGCCTGGGACACGCGGTCGAGCTCGGAGCCGAACGTGGCGAAGCTCTCGAGGTCGCGGAACTGGGCGAGGTCCAGCTTCAAGGTGCCCGCCACCGACTTCATGGCCTTGATCTGGGCGGCGCCGCCGACCCGGGACACCGAGTCGCCCACGTTGACCGCCGGCCGGATGCCAGCGTAGAACAGGTCGGACTCGAGGAACACCTGGCCGTCAGTGATGGAGATGACGTTGGTCGGGATGTAGGCGGAGATGTCCCCGGCCTTGGTCTCGATGATCGGCAGCGCGGTGAGCGACCCGCCCCCGCGCTCGTCCGACAGCTTGGCGGCCCGCTCGAGCAGGCGGCTGTGAAGGTAGAAGACATCGCCGGGGTAGGCCTCCCGCCCCGGCGGGCGGCGCAGCAGCAGGGAGAGCTGGCGGTAGGCCTCGGCCTGCTTGGAGAGGTCGTCGTAGACGATGAGGGCGGCGTCGCCCCTGTCCATCCAGTGCTGGCCCATGGCGCAGCCGGCGTACGGCGCGAGGTACTTGAACGGTGCCGGCTCCGACGCCGGGGCGCTGACCACGACGGTGTACTCGAGGGCGCCGTGCTCGCGCAGGACGTCGACGGTCTGTGCGACGGTCGAGCCCTTCTGGCCGATGGCGACGTAGATGCACTTCACGCCCTGGCCGCGCTGGTTGATGATCGTATCGACCGCTACCGTCGTCTTGCCGGTCTTGCGGTCGCCGATGAGCAACTCCCGCTGGCCCCGCCCGATCGGGGTCATGGCGTCGATGGCCTTGATGCCGGTCTGGAGCGGCTCGCTCACCGGCCGGCGGGCGGTGATCCCCGGTGCCTGCACCTCCAGGCGGCGCTGCTCGGTCGCCTCGACCGGCCCCTTGCCGTCGATGGGCTCACCGAGCGGGTTGACGACGCGCCCGAGGAGGGCGTCACCGACGGGCACCGAGAGGATGCGGCCCGTGGCCCGGACGGCCTGCCCCTCCTCGATCTGCTCGACGTCGCCGAGGACGACCGCGCCGATCGACTCCTCGTCGAGGTTGAGCGCCAGGCCCACCTCGCCGTTCTCGAACTCCAGCAGCTCGTTGACGGCGGCGTCGGGCAACCCGGAGATGCGGGCGATGCCGTCACCGACGGTGATGATCCGCCCGACGCTCTGCCGGGACACGTCCGGGCGGTAGCCGGCGATGTTGCGGCGCAACGCTTCGGCGATGTCCTGGGCATTGATCGTGAGCTCGGCCATCAGTTGCCTCCTCGAGGGGTGGGGGAAGCGTCGGGGAGCGCCAACCGCTCCCGGAGGGAGTCGAGGCGGCTACGGACGCTGGCGTCGACCACGGTGTCGCCGATGGTGGCCACGAAACCGCCGAGCACGCCGCGGTCGACAGTCGTGCGCACGTCCACCTGCTGTCCCACCATACGGGAGAGGGCGGCAGAGAGCCGCTCCTCCTGCTCCGGGGTGAGCGCGATTGCGGCCCGCACCACCGCGACGCGCCGGCGAGCCTCCTCGCCGATGCGGGTGACCAGCGCCTGCAAGAGCTCGACGTAGTCGCGTGGCCGGCCGATGCGGGTGAGGTAGACGGCCAGGCGGAGGGCCTCGGCACTCGCCCTTCCATCGAGCAGGTCGTGTACGACCCCGCCGCGGACCTGGGCTGGCAGGTCCCGGTCGGAGAGGGCGTCGGCCAGTTGGGGGGAGGCGTCGATCGCCCGCTCGAAGCGGAACAGCTCGTCCTCGAGGTCGGAGAGGGCCGCCTCGCCGCGCACGGCCTCGAGCACAGCGGCTGTGTACCCGTCGGACCGCTCGAGGGCGGCGTGCCTGCCCAGCGTGGTGGGACCGACCTGCCGGAGCCTGTCGCGGGCGGCAGCGGCCCGGGTGGCCATCCACGCCAGGTTCTCGGCGTAGTCGGTGGGCCGGTCGGCGTCGATCGGGTAGAGCACGAGTCGCAGGGCATCGTCGGCGATCCTCCCGCCGACGAGGTCGGACATGACGCCGCGGCGCCCGTGGGAGGCCACGCCGGCGTCGGCGAGCACCTCGGCGAGCTCCTCCCAACCGGCGACGAGGTCGCGCACGGTGGCCACGCCGCCAGCCACGTCGGAGAGCCGCCCGGAGGCGGATGCCTCCTCCAGCACTGCATCGGTGTAACCCCGGATCCGCTCGCGCATCATCGCCCGACCCTGGTGGTGGCCGCCTCCGCCTCCGCCTCGACCTCGGCGATCGTGCGGTCGATGAGGGCCCGGTGACCGTCGGCGTCGAGGCCAGCACCGACGACACGCTCGACGACGGCGACCACCAGGCCGCTGATCTCGCGGCGCAGCTCCTCGGTGGCGCGACGTGCCTCCGCCTGGATCTCGGCGCGGGCGCCGGCAACGATGCGCTCGGCCTCCTGCTCGCCTCGCTTGCGCGCCTCCTCCCGCATCTGCTCGCCGATCCGGTTGGCCTCGTCCACCATCGACCGGGCCTCGGTGCGGGCCCGCTCCATGGTGGCGTTGTAGTCCGCCTCGGCCTGGGTGGCGCGTTGCCTGGCCGCCTCGGCGTCCTCGATGCCCCGCCGGATGTTGGCCTGACGCTCGTCGAGGGCCCGCTGGAGGGGCGGCATCACGTACTTGGCCAGCACCGCCAGGACGAGCAGGAAGGCGACCAGCTCGAAGACGAACGTGAGGTTGGGGACGAGGAAGTTCTTGGTGGCGGCGAGGAGCATCGCGGCTTCCTGCCTCAGGCGAGGACGAACACGAACAGCGCCATGAAGGCGAGGTTGATGAAGTACATGCCCTCGACCAGACCGATGATGAGGAACATCGTCGTGTAGAGCCGGCCCTGCACCTCGGGCTGGCGGGCGATGCCGGCGATCGTCGAGCTGCCGGCGAGCCCGTCGCCGACGGCCGCGCCGATGGCGCCCCCGCCCAGGGCGAGCCCGCCGCCGGCGAAGGCGCCGGCAAGCTCGATCGCATGGGTGTAGTTGACGGCCATGGTTGGGTTGGTCTCCTGTCTCGTGCTCGGCTCGCCGGTCCATCCCGACGCGCCGCTGGTGGTTGGTGGCACGGCTGGCCGCCGGCCCGGGGCTGTGCGCTCGATACCGCTAGTGCGTCTCCACGCTGAACTGCCAGTAGAGGATCGTGAGCAAGGCGAAGATGAACGCCTGGACCACCCCGATGAACCCGTCGAAGAGCTTCCAGATCGCGCTCAAGCCAATCGTCGCCGGGAAGAAGTACACGGGGAAGGACAGCAGCAGGGCGATCATGATGCTGCCGGCGAAGATGTTGCCGAACAGCCGCAGCGACAGGGTCAGCCACCGCGTCGAGTGCTCGATGAGGTGTATCGGTGACATGAACTCCTTCAGCCACCGCAGGTACCCACGCCGCCAGTTGCCGTTCTCCAGGGCGACCCGCGACCGGATGCCCATCCAGTTGGTCACCACCCACACGGTGATGCCGAGGGCGTAGCAGAAGTTCACGTCCTCCGACGGCGACGGCAGGTAGTCCACGCCGTGGAAGATCCCGGGGAGCAGCTCGATCCAGTCGGCGACGAGGACGAGCATGAAGATGGCGACCGCCCAGGGCACCACAGGCCGGGCTCCGGCACCCAACGCCCCTTCGGCCTGGTCGCCGAGGAAGCCGGCAACGGTCTCCCAGACGAGCTGCACCCTCCCGGGGACGCCGGGGGTCATCTTGGCGCGGGCGAAAAAGCCGAGCCCGAAGACGACCGCCACGGCGAGGAGGGTGGTGTAGGCGGTGTCGATGTTGAACGGGCCGGCGGTGATGTGCTGGCCGATCGGGATCTTGATGGCAGCGAGCGGCGTGCTAGGCACCCGGCAGGCCTCCCGGCGTTTCCCCTGCAGCCGCCCGCCTCTGGTAGCCGACCAGGGCAACGAGGGCATTGCAGAGCATCGCCGCCTGGAACAGCGCCAGCCCGAGGATCACGCCGAAGCCCATCGCCCTCACGAGCACGAGCAGGACCACCGCCACCGCCGTGCACACGCCGAGGCGGGCGACGACGCTTCCGGCGAACGGCTTGCGGTGGACGGTGCCCTCGGGGTCGATGAAGCGCACCGCCGACATCTGGAACACCCGGTGGTTGGCGACCGCCATGGCCAGGCCGACCGCCACCCCCGGGGCCACCAGCGGCTGGCCGAGGAGGATCGCGACGGCGGCGGCGGCGCAGCCGGCAGCGGCTGCGCTGACGAGGGTCCTGCGGACGATGCGCTGCACGCCGAGGACGGGGAAGTTGCCGAGCAGCATTCCGGAGGTTTCAGTGCCCACGGGACCGGTCGGCCGCTCGCGCCGAAGTGCGGGTGACGCCTCGTTGCACGGGGATCAGGCTACGGAAACCTCCGCGTCACCCGCAACTTCGGGCGCCGCTCAGCTCCGGTGATCGGCCGGCGCCCGCCGGCGGTGACGGCCGGGCTGCGGGGAGGAGTGGGCAAGCTGGCTGAGACGGGGACGAGGGGCGGCGGCCGGCGGCGGCGGGGGGATGGCCGCCGCGTCGGCGGCGCGCCGGCCCCGGGCGAAGACGGTGACGAGCAGGATGGCGAGGGCCCCGACGCCTGCCGGCGCCGCGATCGAGTTGTGGCGGGTCAGCACCGGCCACAAGACGATGCCCGACAGCAGGGCCGTCCACGCCCAGAGGATCAGCACGGCTCGGGTCTGGCCGTGCCCGAGCCGCATGAGGCGGTGGTGCAGGTGGTTCTTGTCGGCGACGGCCGGGCTGGCCCGCCGGCTGGCGCGCCGGACGATCGCCCACGTCGTGTCGAGCAGTGGGATGCCGAGGATGAAGAACGGGATGAGGATCGGGGCGAAGGTGAAGAACGTCCGGCCCGGCGAGCCCACGTCGCTCTCCCCCACCACCGACATCGTGCTGGCGGCCATGAGCAGCCCGAGGAGCATGGCGCCGGCGTCGCCCATGAAGATCTTGGCGGGATGGAAGTTGTGGGGCAGGAAGCCGACGCAGATACCGCACGTGACGATCGCTATCAGCGGGCCGACGTTGGCACCGAGCCCCTGGAAGGCGAGGAACTGGTGGGAGTAGACGAAGAAGGCACCCGATGCGATCGCGATGATCCCTGCCGCGAGGCCGTCGAGGCCGTCGATGAAGTTGACGGCGTTGGCGATGACCACCACCCACGCCACGGTGAACAGCGGCGACAGGTCGGGGGACAGCACGAGCGTGGTACCCACGAATGGGATGCGGAAGAACAGCATCGCCACGCCGAACAGGTAGAGCAGCGTGCCGGCCAGCACCTGGCCGGACATCTTCGCCGGCGGCGACATCTCCCGCAGGTCGTCGGCGGTCCCGACGGCGAAGATGACGCCGGCGGCGACGACGATCCCGAGCGGCTCGGAGTTGGACTGGAAGACCTGACGGAAGACGGCCAGCTGGGAGGCCACCGCCATGGCGGAGAGGAAGCCGACGAACATGGCGGCGCCGCCGACGGTAGGGGTGGGCCGCTCGTGCACGCGCCGCTCGTCGGGCAGGACCACGATCGAGAAGCGGACCGCCGCCCACCTGACCCCGAAGGTCAGGGCCATGGTCACGGCGGCAGCCACGCCGCCGGGGATCAGGTACTCGACCCAGTCGTTCACGGGGTCACTGGTAGGGGGTGAACTTCGAGCAGAGGGCGGCGACGCGGTCGCCGACGGCGGCGAGCTCCGCCTCGTCGTCGGGACGGCGCAGGACCCGGGCGATCAACTCGGCGATCTGCTCCATCTCGGGCTCCTGCATGCCGGCGGTGGTGACCGCCGGCGTGCCGAGGCGCAGGCCGCTGGTGACGAACGGGGAGCGGGGGTCGCCCGGGATCGTGTTCTTGTTGCAGGTGATGCCCGCCCGGTCGAGGGACTCCTGCGCCTTCTTGCCTGTGAGCTCGGCGTCGAAGGCGCGCAGGTCCACGAGGACGAGGTGGGTGTCGGTCCCCCCCGAGACGATCCGCAGGCCGAGGGCGGCGAGGGCGGCGGCGAGGGCCTGGGCGTTGCGCACGACCTGGACGGCGTAGCGGCTGAACTCCGGTTGGAGCGCCTCGTGGAACGCCACGGCCTTCGCCGCTATCACGTGGTCGAGCGGACCTCCTTGGAGCCCCGGGAAGACAGCCTTGTCGATGGCCGACGCAAGCTCCGCACGGCAGAGGATGCACCCGCCGCGCGGGCCGCGGAGCGTCTTGTGGGTCGTCAACGTGACGACGTCGGCGACGCCCGTCGGGTTGGGGTGCACGCCGCCGGCGACGAGCCCGGCGACATGGGCGGCGTCGAAGAGGAACAAGGCGCCGACCGAGTCGGCGATCGCCCGGATCGGGGCTGGGTCGATCGTGCGGGGGTATGCGGTCGCGCCGGCGACGACGAGCTTGGGGCGGTGCTCCTCGGCGAGGCGGGCGAGCCCCTCCAGGTCGATGCGCTCGTCGCTGCCGGTGACGCCGTAGGACACGAAGTGGTAGAGGCGCCCGGAGATGTTGACAGGCGAGCCGTGGGTGAGGTGACCCCCCTGGTCGAGGCGTAGCCCGAGCACGGTGTCACCGACGTCGAGCGTCGCCAGGTACGCCGCGAGGTTGGCGCTGGCCCCCGAATGCGGCTGGACGTTGGCGTGCTCGGCGCCGAACAGCTCGCACGCCCGCCGCCGGGCGAGGTCCTCCACCTCGTCGGCGACCTGGTTCCCGCCGTAGTAGCGCCTGCCGGGGTACCCCTCGGAGTACTTGTTGGTGAGGACCGAGCCCGTGGCGGCCATCACCGCCCGGGACGTGAAGTTCTCCGAGGCGATCAACTGCAGGGTCGTCTGCTGGCGCCCGAGCTCGCGGTCGATCAGCCCGAAGAGTTGCGTGTCCTCTCGCACCGCCTCACTCTAGAGGTCGAGCGCCCGGAGCGCACCAGGCGCAGCGCCCACCGTCCACCACGAGCGCGACCCCTTCCAGCGTCGCGACCTCGGATGCCTCGTAGAAAGGCGCCGCCTCGCGGGTTGGCGCTCGTCGTGGCGATGGGGCCGCTCACCCGGGCGAGCGAGCGGATGAGGCTGTGGGCGGTCAACGGCGCGCTACCACCGCCCGGGGCCGTCCGGCGAGGTCGGGGCGCACGTCTGTCCGTCCCAACCCCGCCGCCGCGGCGATGGCGGTCACCTCGGGCACCTGGTGGGGCGCCACCTCCACGACGGCCACGCCGCCGGCCGCCAGCCACTCGGGAGCGCCGTTCAGGACCTGGGCCAGCGCCTCGATGCCGTCGGGGCCGGCCGCGAGGGCGGTAGCAGGCTCCCAGCCGCGCACCGCCGGGTCGGCGGTCGCCAGCTCGGCGTCCGACAGGTAGGGCGGGTTGGACACGATCAGGTCGACGCGACCGCGCAGCTCGCCAGGAAGCGCCTCCCACCAGGACCCCATCGCGAAGCGCACGCGGGCTGCGGCACGGCCGCCTACGCCGGCGGCGTTGGCGCGGGCGACCTCGAGGGCGGCGGCGCTGGCGTCGGTGGCCCAGACGTCGACGGACGGGTGCTCCACGACGAGAGACAGGGCGATGGCACCGCTGCCGGTGCCGAGGTCGACCGCCAGCGGGCCCCGCCGGCCGGCGATCTGCTCCAGGGCGAAGCCGACCACCTGTTCGGTCTCGGGGCGCGGGATGAGCACGCGCCGGTCGACCATCAGGTCGAGGCGGCGGAACGCCCAGCTGCCGAGGACGTACTGCAGCGGCTCCCCCGCCGCCCGCCGCTCCAGCATCTCCGTGAACCGCCGGCCGGGCCGGTCCAGCACCGCTGCGCCGGCGGGGACGGGCGCGCCTGACGCCTCCTCGACGAGCCAGCGAGCCTCCTGTTCGGACCCGAGGCGGTCGCGGGCGGCGGCGTACAGATCCGCCCAGGTCGTCATGCCCCGGCGAGCTGGCGGGCGCGCTCGTCGGAGAGGAGCGCCTCCACGATCTCGTCGAGCTCGCCGGCGAGGACCCTGTCGAGCTTGTAGAGGGTGAGCCCGATGCGATGGTCGGTTACCCGGTTCTCCTTGTAGTTGTAGGTGCGGATCTTGTCCGCCCGGCCGCCGGCACCGACCTGGCCCCTGCGGACCTCGGACGCCTCCGCCGCCTGGCGGTCCTGCTCTGCCATGAGCAGCCGGGCGCGCAGCACGGCCATCGCCTTGGCCCGGTTCTGGATCTGGCTCTTCTCGTCCTGCATGGAGACGACCGTCCCCGTCGGCAGGTGCGTGATCCGCACGGCGGAGTCGGTGGTGTTGACCGACTGGCCCCCCGGCCCCGTCGAGCGGTACACGTCGATCTTCAGGTCCTTGTCGTCGATGTGCACCTCGACGTCCTCGGCCTCCGGGAGCACGGTCACTGTCGCTGTCGACGTGTGCACCCTGCCTTGGGACTCGGTGACCGGGACGCGCTGCACGCGGTGCGGGCCGCCCTCGAACTTGAACAGCGACCAGGCCCGTTGACCCTTCACCAGGAAGGAAACCTCGTTGTAACCCCCCATCTCCGAGGGGTCGGCCCCAAGGTGCTCGACGGCGAGGCCGATGCGCTCGGCGAAGCGGATGTACATGTCGTGCAGGTCCCGGGCCCACAGGTTGCCCTCCTCCCCACCCTCGGCACCCCGGATCTCGACGATCAGGTTGCGCCCGTCGTTGGGGTCGCGGGGCACCAGGAGCACCCGGATGGCTCCGTCGATCTCCTCGAGGCGCGCCTCGATCGCATCCATCTCGGTGCGGAGGGCGGCTCGCTCCTCGCCCACGGCCTCGGTGAGCATCTCCCGCGCCGCTTCGAGGTCGCCCGCCACCTCCCTCCGCTCGCGGACGGCATCCACCAAGGGCTCGAGCTCGTGGTGCCGTCTGGACACGTCACGCAAACGCGCCCGGTCGGCGATGACGGCCGGGTCCGCCAGCTGGGCGAGCACCAGCTCGTACTCACGTTCGAGGCCCGGCAGCCGCTCCAACACGGCCTCCAAGCCTACCGGGGCGGCCCCGCCCAGTCCCTATGGAGGAGCCCGGGCCGGTGGCGGCCACGACGTGCAGCTCGAGGAGCCGATGCCGCTGTGCCCAGGCGAGAGCCGCCTTGAGGCTGCGTCTTTCTCCTGCCGTCGACGAGCACCCAACCACGAGCGCCGTCGCGGAGTGGGGCGCCGGGCCGGTCAGGACTTCTTGGCGCGCCGGCCGTAGCGGCGCTCGAAGCGCTCGACCCGACCACCGGTGTCCACCAGCTTCTGCTTGCCTGTGTAGAACGGGTGGCACTCGTTGCACAGCTCGGTGGTGAGCGACGCCTTGGTCGACCGGGTCGTGAAGGTGTTGCCGCACGAACAGGCCACCGTGGCGACCTGGTACGCGGGGTGGATGTCAGTCTTCATCGTGTTCTCCTCGGTACCAGTATGGGACATCACTCGCCTGGGATGGGGTTCTTGGTGAGATCGGCGAGGAGCTCGTCGTTGCTGCGGCTCGCCCGTAGCCGGTCGAGCAGCAACTCCAGGCCGGTGGCGTTGTTGCCGCCGGCGACCAGTGCGTTGAGCCCCCGGCGGAGCCGCCACACCTGCTGCAGCTGCTCTTCCGGGTACAGCAGCTCCTCGTGGCGGGTGGAGCTGGCGTTGACATCGATAGCCGGGTAGGTGCGCCGTTCGGCGAGGTGGCGGTCGAGCTTGAGCTCCATGTTGCCGGTGCCCTTGAACTCCTCGAAGATGACCTCGTCCATCCTGCTTCCCGTCTCGACGAGGGCGGTGGCGAGGATCGTGAGCGACCCTCCCTCCTCCAGGTTGCGGGCAGCGCCGAAGAACTTCTTGGGCGGGTACAGCGCCCCTGTGTCCATGCCGCCGGACATGATCCGCCCCGTCCCCGGTGCGGCCAGGTTGTAGGCACGGGCGAGGCGGGTGATCCCGTCGAGGATCACCACGACGTCCCTGCCCAGCTCGACCATGCGCTTGGCCCGCTCGATCGTGAGCTCGGCGACCTGGGTGTGCTCCTCCGCCGGTCGGTCGAACGTCGAGGCGACGACCTCGCCCTTCACGGACCGGCGGATGTCGGTCACCTCCTCCGGTCGCTCGTCGACGAGGAGCACCATCAACACCACGTCGGCGTTGTTGGTCTCGATGGACTGGGCGATCTGCTTGAGAACGGTCGTCTTCCCCGCCTTGGGCGGCGACACGATCAGGCCGCGCTGGCCCTTGCCGATCGGGGCGAGCAGGTCGATGATCCGCGGGGTCAGGTTGTCGGGGTCGCCATCGAGCTCCAGTCGCAGCCGCTCGTCGGGGAACGCTGGCGTGAGACGCTCGAACCGGGGGCGGGCACGGGCTTGCTCGGGGTTGATGCCGCCGATCCTGTCGACCCTGACGAGAGCCGGGTACTTCTCGTTGCCCCCCGCCGGCCGCGACGCCCCCTCGATGACGTCCCCCCGGCGGAGGGCGAAGCGGCGTACCTGGCTGATCGACACGTACACGTCGGTCGGTCCCGGCACCGAGCCGGTCGTGCGGAGGAAGCCGTAGCCCTCCTCCCGCAGGTCGAGCATCCCGGAGACCGGGACGGGCTCGCCGCTGAAGGGCTGCTCGGGGCTCTGGCCGGCGAGGTCCCGTTGGGGGTGGTCGCCACGGTCGCGCCCTCGCCGGCGGCGGCTGCGGCGGTTCCCCGGCTCCCCGTCGTAGTGGCTCTGCTGGTCGTCGCCCTGGTCGCCGGCAGGATGATCGGCGGCGCTCGGCGTCTCGGCGCCAGGGTGGTCGGCGCCAGGGTGGTCGGCGCCAGGGTGGTCGGCACCAGGGTGGTCGGAGGCGCTCGCCGTCTGGGCGGCTCCGCTCTTGCCGTTGTGGACCGCCGGCAGTGGCGCCTGCGCTGCAGCGGGGACGGCCGCCGCAGACGCCCCGGACCGGGCGGTGGCGCCGGCAGGTGGGGCGCCGGCAGGTGGGGCGCCGGCAGGTGGGGCGCCGGTGGCCGGTGCGGCCGATGCTCCGACCCCGGTGTCCGCCCGGGCCGCCCGGGCCGCCCGGGCCGGCGCCGGGCCGGGAGCGGTAACCGCCTGCGTCGACTCCTCGAGGGGCAGGCGCGCCTCGGGCCCAGCGCTCTTGCGGGCACGCGTGCTACGACGGGGGCGGTCCGCCTCGGGGGCCGGCACCTCGACGCCGGTCGCCTGCAGGATCTGCGTCACCAGCTCGGACTTGCGGGCCCGGCTCGTCGGCCGTGTCCCGAGGGCGTTCGCTATGGCGAACAGCTCCTCCCGTTCCTTCGCCTCGAGCACCGATCGCTCGAGCTGCGGTTCGCTCATCGCTGACCTCTTGGGTTCTTTGGGGGGCATCGCGGCGAGCGGTGCGCGCCCGCCGTGGCGCGGTTGGGGATGATCGGCTGACGCCCACGGACCGGTGCGGCCGCCCTGGTGGAAGGGCTACCGGCGGGGAAGCGCACGCCCGGACCGGGCTGGATGGGGAGGTTAGCCCGAACTCCCTCCTGATCGCAGGATCGCTGGGGTCGCTGTGGAGCTCCACCTGGTGGTTCGCGTTCGGGGACGGTCATCGACGGTCACGCACGTGGGCATGTATGGGTACACCACGTCGACTTCCTCCGGGGAGCGCCTGAGCGTGGCGGGTATGCCCACTCGGATGGGACGTATAGGTCCATACCAGAAGGAGGGCGGCCTCCATCACGTTGTTTGGGCAGTTGTCTGCGATTATCGCGGTCAACTGCCCAAACAACGTGATGGCGATGGCCCCATTGCCGACCCTGCCGGTTCCTCTGGGTCTTCCGTTCCTCCCGACTCCCGACTCCCTCCGGCTCTTCCACGTCGTCACCGGTAGCGAGAGCGGTTGGGGGGAAGTCGGGGTTAGCCACCCGGCGACCTCCGGACAACGGCCCCCCGTCGCTGCGGGCGCCCGAGGAACGCCCACTGCTACTAGAGCCCGAGCTCGACACGCACCGCCCGGATGTCGGCGTCCACCGCACGCGGCACGGCGATCTGTCCGATGGCGACGTCGGGGTCCTTCAAGCCGTGGCCCGTGAGCACGCACACCACCGTCGTCCCGGACGGCACCTTGTGCTTCAACAGACCCGCCACCGACGCCGCTGACGCCGGCTCGCAGAACACCGACTCCTCGGCTGCGAGCAACCGGTAAGCGGCAAGGATCTCCTCGTCGGTCACCGCCTCGATGGCGCCGCCCGATTCGGCCGCCGCGGCCGTCGCCCCGTACCACGACGCCGGCCTGCCGATCCGGATCGCCGTCGCAACAGTCTCGGGCGCGTCAACCGGGTGACCCCTGACGATTGGGGCGGCCCCAGCGGCCTGGAAGCCGAGCATCCGCGGGAGCTTGGTGACCAGGCCGGCGTCCTGGTACTCCCGGTACCCCTTCCAGTAGGCGGTGATGTTGCCGGCGTTGCCGACGGGGATGCACTGGACGTCCGGGGCGTCGCCGAGGACGTCGACGATCTCGAAGGCGCCCGTCTTCTGACCCTCGATCCGGTGGGGGTTGATGGAGTTGACCACCGTCACGGGGGCGGTCTCCCCCAACTCCCGCACGATGTCGAGGGCGGCGTCGAAGTTGGCCCGGATCTGCAGGACCTTGGCGCCGTGCACGAGGGCTTGGGCCAGCTTGCCGAGAGCGATGTAGCCGTCCGGGATGAGGACGGCGCAGGCGATCCCGGCGCGGGCCGCGTAGGCGGCCGCCGACGCCGACGTGTTACCCGTCGAGCCGCACACGACCGCCTTGGCGCCCGACTCGACCGCCTTGGAGATGGCCACCGTCATGCCACGGTCCTTGAACGAGCCCGTCGGGTTGGCCCCCTCCACCTTGAGCCAGACGTCGGCTCCCGTCCTGGCCGACAGGCGGGGCGCAGGGACGAGGGGTGTGGCGCCCTCCAGCAGGGTCACAACAGGAGTCGCCTCGCTGACCGGCAGGAACCTCCGGTATGCCTCGATCACCCCCCGCCAGGGTGCCGTCACTCGCCGACGACCCGGATGAGGGTGCCGATCCGGCGGACCGACTCCAGGGCCCCGAGCTCGTGCAGGCACGCCTGCACGTCCCGCTCGAGGGCCGGATGGGTGACGAACACCAGCCGCGCGCCGTCGTCCTCTCCCTCCTGCTCCATCGACCGCACCGACACGGACCGGGCGCCGAGCACGCCGGTGACGGCGTGCAGGACGCCTGGGCGGTCGGCGACGTCCAGGGTGAGGTAGTAGGCGGAGGTCAACTCGTCGATGGAGCGGCGCGGCACGTCGCTGAGCGAGACGGTGCGACCCGCGCCGCCGGCGGTGAGGTTGTGGGCGGCGTCGAGCAGGTCACCGAGAACAGCGCTGGCCGTCGGCGATCCACCAGCCCCCCGGCCGAGGAACATCAGCTGCCCGACCGCATCCCCCTCGACGAACACGGCGTTGTACGAGTCGCGCACCGATGCCAGCGGGTGGGTGAGGGGGACCATGGCCGGATGGACGCGCACCGCGACGGCCCCACCAGTCTCCTCGACGACAGCGAGCGGTTTGATCACGAAGCCGAGGCGCCGGGCGGCGGCGATGTCGTCGGGCGTGATGCCGGCGATCCCCTCCCGGTCGACGTCGCCGGCTACGACTCGAGCGCCAAACGCCACGTTCGCGATGACGGCGGCCTTGGCGGCCGCGTCGAATCCTTCGACGTCGGCGGTGGGGTCACGCTCCGCGTAGCCGAGGCTCTGGGCTTCGGCCAGGGCGTCCTGGTAGGCGGCACCTCGTTCGGCCATCCGGGAGAGGATGAAGTTTGTAGTGCCGTTGACGATCCCGAGCACCCGGCGGAGCCGCTCCCCAGCCAGTGACTCGCGCAGGGGGCGGATCAGCGGGATACCGCCGGCCACCGCAGCCTCGAACAGCAGGTCCACGCCGGCCGCCGACGCCGCCTCGAACAGCTCGGTCCCACAGTTGGCGAGCAACTCCTTGTTGGCCGTGACCACAGGCTTGCCCGCCTCCAGCGCGTCGAGCACGAGCCGCCGCGCCGGCTCGATCCCACCTATCACCTCGACGACGACGTCGATACCCGGATCGGTGACGACGGCGTGGGCGTCGGTGGTGAGCAGGCCGTCATCGACGGCGGCGTCCCGCGCCTTCACCCGGCTGCGCACCGCCACGGCGGCAAGCTGCAGCTCGATGCCGGTCTTGGCGGCGATGCGCTCGCCATCGCCGAGGACGAGCGCAGCGAGCGCGCCGCCGACGTGGCCGCAGCCGAGCAGGCCGACGCGCACAGCGGTCCGGTTCATGCGCGGCAGGGTAGCTGTAGCTGTCGCGCCAGCCGCGCCCGGGAAGAGCCTCTCAGATCTTCAGAGGTCCAGGGCAAGCAGGTCGTCGAGGGTCTCCCGCCGGACCACGGTGCGCGCCGCGCCCCCCGCCACCCACACGACCGGCGGCCGGGGCACCTTGTTGTAGGTCGACGCCATGGAGTGCCCGTAGGCACCGGTGACCGGCGTGGCCACGATGTCGCCGACGGCGACGTCTGCCGGCAGGCGAGCATCCCGCACGATCACGTCGCCTGACTCGCAGTGCTTGCCGACGATCGTGACGACGCGTGGGCGCTCGGCGTCCGCCACGCGGGGAAGGAACGCCTCGTACCCCGAGTCGTAGAGCACCGGGCGGGGGTTGTCGCTCATGCCCCCATCGACGGCCACGTAGGTGCGGATCCCCGGGAGCTCCTTGACCGTCCCCACCGTGTAGGCGGTGAGGGCGGCGCTGGCGGCGATGGCACGCCCGGGTTCGGCCGCCAGCCGGATGCCTTCCGGCCATCCGGCCTCCCGGACGACGGTGCGGACCGTCGCCGCCCAGTCCCCGATGCGCGGCGTTGGCTCCCCGTCGACGTAGCCGACGCCGAGGCCTCCGCCCACACTGAGCTCGGGCAGGTCGAGGGGCACAGCGAAGTCGGCGATCAACCGCAGCGCCCGGGCGAACGAGTCGAGAGCAAAGATCTGCGAGCCGATGTGGATGTGGAGCCCGACGAGCTCGACGGGACTGTGCCGGCGCCGGAGCCGGGCCACCGCGGCGGCCGCCGCCCCCGACGCCAACCCGAAGCCGAACTTCGAGTCCTCCTGCCCGGTGCGGACGTACTCATGGGTGTGGGCCTCGACGCCCGGCGTGACGCGAACGAGGGCGCGTGGCCGGCCCCGCCCCCCCGGACCCGGGACCCCTCCCGCCAGGAGACGCTCGAGCCGGTCGATCTCGTCGAAGGAGTCCACGACGATCCGGCCCACCCCGCAGTCGATGGCGGCCGCCAGCTCCCCCTCCGACTTGTTGTTGCCATGCAGCACCAGGCGCTCCGGCGGTAGTCCGCCAGCGAGAGCGACATGCAGCTCCCCCGCCGTGGAGACGTCGGCGGCGAGGCCCTCCTCGGCGACGAGGCGGGCCATGGCGCGGCACCAGAACGCCTTGGACGCGTAGGTCGCGCCACTCCCCCATGCGGCCACGGCTTGCCGGCAGCGGGTACGCAGGTGCTCCTCGTCGTAGACGAACACCGGCGTGCCGAGCTCGGCGCACAGATCGAGCACGTCGATCCCGCCGACGACGAGACGGCCGGTCGGTCCGATCCGGGCGGTGTCCGCCAGCAGGTGGGGCGGGAGGGGCCCGACGCTGGGCGGCGGGCCCGTCAGGCCGGCAGGAAGGCCCGCGGCCGGGTCGGGGAGCATGTTGGCGGGACGAGCCGAGCGGGCGCTACCGAGCCGGGCGCTAACGGGACGCGCCCTCGCCGGCCCGGGTCGCCAGGGAGGCCACCCGTTCCAGCGGCTCGAGCGGCTCGAACGGCTTCGTCACGTACCCGTCCGCCACCGCCAGCCCGGCCGCCACGTCGGCCTGCTGGGCCTTGGCCGGCAGGAGCAGGATCGGCAGTGACGCCGTCGCCGGGTCGCCGCGCAGCCGGCCTGCCGCCTCCAGGCCACTCATCCCGGGCATCATGACGTCGAGCACGACGGCGTCCGGGTGGTCCTCCAGCGCCCTTCGGATGGCCTCCTCCCCGTCGGCTGCGGCCATGACCTGCCAGCCCTCCATCTCGAAGTCGAGCCGCAGCAGCTGCAGTACGACGGGATCATCGTCCACGACGAGGACCTTGCCTGGCGCCATCGCCGCATAGTAGGCCGGGCTCGCGCCGCTCCCGCCTCGGCGACCCGGCGGCGGCGACTATGCTCCCTGGTCCCGGCTGCGTGCACGCCGCCGGCGACGTCCCGCCCGCCCTCGTAGCTCAGGGGATAGAGCACCGGCCTCCGGAGCCGGGTGCGTAGGTTCGAATCCTACCGGGGGCACCAGCAGGAATGAGGCCCTGACCAGCACGAACGTGCAGGTCAGGGCCTTCTCGCGTCGACCGTTGGCGACCGACATTGACCCTCGCTCGCCACCGTAATGGGAGGGCTGTGGGAGGAGTGTGGGAGGAGACCGCCACTCGACCGCTCTTCCCGCCCTCCCTGCGGGCGTCCCGCGCCCGGGCCACGGGCGTGGGCTCCGGGTCATGGCCCCGGGGCGCCGTCGGCAGTCACCCTGCGCGATGACCGGATCATGGGGCGGAGCAGCAACCCGGATCCGAGCTCAGCGTGCATGCCGAGCTCGATCGGAGCGCCCGTCCATCTGTACGGCCCGCCAGCCCACATGACGGCGAGTGGACTCGGCGCTGCTCGCCGAGGCAGCTCTGGAGTGGTGACCACGGGGAGGAAGGGCGTTCCCACCGTGACGAACACACCGATCAACTCGACCCGCAAGGCAGGCGGTGGGCCGGGACCGCCCGCACGGCTGCCAGGGCGTGTCCCCGTGCTCGGGCCAGCCGAGCTCGTGAAGCCGGCCAAGGAGCGACCAGTCGACCACACCAGAGGCGCTTCGATCTGCGCTCCGATCGGGGCTGCTGCGGGCTGCCGTTCTGGTGGGTAATTCCGCGCTTGCTCGGGGCGTCGAGCGCCGACTCGGCGCTGCGATCGCCGGTTGGCCGAGTAGTCGTTCTGAGCGGGGCGCGGGCTCGGTGGGAATGATCGCCCCTATGGGCGCTGCCGTGTTCGTGGTGGTGGACGGACCCCCGGCCAGGGGCAAGTCGACGCTGGCTCCGGCTCTAGCGCGACACCTGCGCTTGCCGCTGCTGGCGAAGGACTTCATCATCAAGGACGGCCTCATGGAAGTGATGCCGCTCGAGGACGTCGAGCGCTCTCGCCAACTTGGACAAGCCGCTGTGCACGCCATGCTCGCTCGGGCCGCCGCCCCGCCCGTTGGTGCGGTCCTTGAGAGCAACTTCTACCGGAGCCGGGCCGCAGACGACCTTCAGCAGCTGCCCGGCCCAGTCGTGGAGGTCTTCTGCCGCTGCGCGACCGCGAGATCGAGGTACCGGCACCGAGCGGGCACACGGCCGCCGGGCACTTCGACCATCTCCGTACGGATTCGGAACTGTGGAACCCCGAGGTGGCGGAGCCCATGGCCGGCGGGTGGCCGGTGGTCGAGGTCGACACCAACAACCCGGTGGACCTCTCGGCGGTAATCGCCGCCATCAGCGCCGTCGCTCCCTGGGTCGGCCCCGACTGATCCATCGGTGTGCTCCAAGGGCAGCACCGGATGGGCTGGCCGCAGCTGCCGATCGATGGATCGGGCATGCCGCCCGCGCTGACCGAACATGCCACCGACGCGCCGGCCACTCGGCCCGCCGGGGGCCCATACGTGCCGATATGACTTGGCGGACGTGCTGCGGCTGTCGTTCTGGCGCGCCATTCGGTGCCGCCGTAGAAGCACGCACCGAGAGGTGCGATGTGGACTGGGCGTAGGCCTCGCTCGACCGAGAGTGTCCCCACTCCGCCATCTGGCGGTCAGGCAGTGATCAATGCTTCGAGCTTGGCGGCCAAGTCGGGATCCGGTTGGGCGTGCAGGTTCCGCCGTGCCTCCAAAGCGCCGTTGATCGCCCCGATGACGGCCGGTCGCTCGGTGTCGACCTCGCGGTGCTCGTAGGCGGCGAACCATGCTTCGACCTCGGCCCAACGCCACAGCGGGTTACGGACGTTCCCCGACACGGGGGGAGGGAACCCGCCGGGACCCCGCTGCGCTTTGACGAGCTGGTCGATCGACTGTCGGGTCCGGCCGATTCGTTCGGCGATCTCCGACGCCCAGACCAACTGGTCCGGCTCGACTCGAACGACCCTCAGCCCCGGGACTTCCTCGATCAGCTTGATGGCCCGAAGAGCCGCATCGGCGAAGGTGTCGGCGGCGATGTCGTAGCCAACGGTGCTGCTCCATCTGTCGCCCAGCTCCACGTTGGCAGCACCGTCCGTGGCCTCGTAGATCTTGTCGAGGTGCTCCTCGTCGACGCCTGCAACGAGGAGGGTGAGGTTGTAGGTGTTCATTCAGGCTCTCCTTCGGGGTGGGGGCAGCGGTCGACAGCTCGAAGGATGGCTCGAGCGTGATGCTCAGGCACCCGAGGAGTGGACCACACGGCGAACTGGGGGCACGCTCCGGGGCAGAGCAAGAACCCCCAGGCGTGGGCGGACTTGCCGGCTGGCTTGTAGGTCCAGCCACTGGACTCGGCGTAGCGCACGGCCTCCTCGACGATCTTCGAGGGGTGCCTGCTCCGACCCACGTTGACACAATACAACAGTCTGTTGTCGAGTGTCCACAACGCTTCCCTCCTCCCGGCCGGCCGCTCGTCACGGCGCCCCCCCCGGGGGGGTGACGAGCTCGACGGGCTCATCCGGGCACAGCACGGCGGTAACGAGCCGGTAGGCGTCGCCGGCTGCATCCACCTCGGGGGCTGCACCCACAACTGAGCAAGACCTCCACGAGGCGAGTGGGGCGTGACACGACCGATTCGGGCAAGTCGCTGGGGTCTCCTCCTCGCTGGAAGGTGCGCTCGAACTCATCACGGACGACGTCGGCGGCCTCGGTGCCATGGTAGAGCCGCACGATTCGGTGAGCGAGCTGCTTCTTGGCCACCATCGGGTGGAGCTGGCCTTGTCGCAGCAATCCGAGGAACTCGGCGGTGCGTTCTGCCGGCCAGTCGGTAACCAAGTTCGCCCATTGCGCCATCGCCTCATCGGGGATGCTCATCGCCTTGCCGAACTGTTCGGTTGGAGGTTCGCTGAGACCGATGTGGACGGCGGCGGTGCTGCGGGTATGGGCAACAGCGAAGGGGTGCTGTCTCTCCTGATCGCCAAGCTGATCGACTTCGGTCCTGGTGGTTCGTCCGGGGTCGGGGAGGCGGGTGTCGATCGCCCAGGGGGGCGTGGCCCGCTGGCTGCTCCGCTGCCAGCGGTCTACCGACGCGCGCCTCGGCCTCAGCGACCGCGGACTTGACCCGTTGGGGACCCGCGACGGCCGTGTCGGTACGGTCCAGTTGGCAGGCGAGACGGTCGGCGATGACCCCTTCCCGGGCGACGACCGACGCCAGTGAGTAGAGCGTCTCGACCGCTCCGACCACCCCCGAAGAGGGGATGACGCGGACGTCAGCGACCGCCCGGCGGACTACCGCGGTGACGGCATCGACGTCCCATCCGTACAGGTGGGGAGCGATCTCGATGATTCATTTGACGGCGGGAGAACACCTTACGGTTACGGCGGGCCAACTCGCCCTCGTCGCCGAGGACCTCGCCGAGCACCCGCTCAGCCGTCCGGCGAGTCATTGGACCGGCGATCCGCTCCCCCGATGCCGCCTTCACGGCGGCCAGGAGACGCTCAGTGGTCCAGCCCGTCTCGGCGATCTCGGCCCGCCACCGCTCCAAGAGCTCGCCGGTCGAGGTGTGCCGCTTGGCCGCCCGGGTGGCCCGGGCGGCGACCTGCCGGGCCTGGTACCTCGTCTCGCCTCGGGCCTCCACCGCGGCAGTGATCTCCGCCGCCCGCTTGAGGTCCTCGCCCGGTGGCCGTGCTCATCGATCCAGGTCCGGATATCCACACATCACCGCCGACCAAGAACGAGTTCATCAAACGTTGTGCCCGGCGCAACGGGGCGGCCGCTCGGCAGTCATGTCCACCGTCTTAGCTAGGGCCTGGTGAGGACCGGTGCGACCAACGAAGCAAGCTTGAGGACGGCTCCGGCGGTCGCTTCTCCGCCGGGCGCGATCAACTTCCGCGAGCTGGGGGGCGTTCACGGTCTCGGCGGCGCCGTGCGGCGGCGCGGGGTCGTCTTCCGCTCCGGCTCCTTGGAGGGCTTTACCCCCTTGGGCGGGAGCAGCTCGCACACCCTCGGCGTGTGCACCATCATCGATCTGCGCGGCCCGGCACAGCCTGCGTCGGCACCCACCCACCCGCACGAAGGCCAGGAGGTGGACGTGGAGGGTCTGCCTATGTGGCAGGACCCGACCCGCGCCGCCGCCTTCACCGAGAAGGTCTTCGAGCAGCTTCCTCCGGGCACCTCGGCGGCGGAAGCCCTGAAGATCTACTCAGACACCAACGTTGCCGGGTACAAGACAATGGTCCTGAGGTTCCCGCGGGTCTTCCGAGGGGTCACCTCGATCTTAGCGCGCTCCCGCGGGCGGCCTGCTCTGGTGCACTGCGCCGGCAACGATCGTCCTGGGCTTGTCTGCGCCGTGGTGCTGGCTGCGATCGGTGTTGGTGTTGGTGTTGGTGTTGGCGAGGCCGAGATCCGAGGACTACCAGCCCTCCCGTGGGGGAGTCTCGTCGGAGCCGATCGGACCCTACCGGAGGAGCCTGCAGCGTTTCGGAATCCCGGTAAACGACCTCCTCCCCGTCTGCGGGGCCCATCCCCCGGCCCTGGCCGGTGCGTACCTCGCCAGATCTCGGCGATCGGGGGATCCGTCGAGGGCTACCTACGCCGCGCGGGTCACGTCACCGCCGCCGAACTCGAACACCTTCGTTGCACTCTCCTCCTCTCGGGCCCACCCCAACTCGGTAGCCGCTTGAGTCCCCTGAACCCGGCCGACAACTACCCCACGGTGTCGTCTCGGACACCTCGACCTCACCCGCCTCGCGTGCCCAACTGATGACACTCCCAATGACCACAAGGAGACTCAGATGCATCTTCGTTTGACCATCGCCGTAGGCGCAACCTTGGCCCTCGCCTTGTCCGCATGCGGGTCGACCCCTGCAGCGAGTACCTCACACGGCCAGTCGACCGCGAACGCGACAACGCCCACGCTAGTAAGCTTCTGGGAGTCACACAGCGCCAGCAACGAGCAGGGGCATGCCATCGCGAAGATCGTTGCCAGCTTCAACGCAGCCAACCCTCACATACACGTTGAGATTAACGTCACTCCTGCGTCAGCCAAGGCACTCGCCGCCGTGCAAGCCGGGGATCCTCCGGTGATGGCGATGATCGGCCACGCACCCCAGTACGGCTACGAGAAGGCCGGAGCGCTTGTCAACATGAAGCAATTCATCAGTGGACCTAATGGTTTCCCGCAATCGCAGCTGAACGGCATCTGGAAAGGGGTCTGGAGTGCCGAGTTCACCCCGTCGGGCCAGCAGTACCTGTTCCCGGTGGACATCAAGGTCGCGGAGTACTTCTACAATGCGAACCTGTGGAAGAAGGCGGGTCTGGGCGCCGCGCCTACCAGTTGGAGTCAACTCGAGGCGGACGCAGCCACGATCCACGCCAAGACCGGCGACATCGGCCTTGCGGTCCGGATCGACCACAATGACTGGCTGCCCCAGTTCTACTCAAACGGCGGCAACTACTTCCAGCCCGGGTCCTCGACCAAACTCGCCTTGGACTCGCCAGCTATGGCGACGACGATCTCCCAGTTGCTCCAGCGGGACCGGTCACCAGGCGTGACTGTCATATCCGGCTACAACACCAGCCTCGCCGACTTCGGGTCCGGGAAGGTCGGGATACTGGAAAACACAGCCGACGGCTACGAGATGGTGCGTGAGGACGTCGGGGGAAAGTTTCCGGTCGGCGTGTTCGGGCCGATGCCCGGCACCACCGGTAAAGCATACACGCTCTACCAGGGCCTAAGCTTCGTGATCTTCAGCCACTCCTCTCCGGCGCAGCAGCAGGCAGCCTGGAAGTTCATCAAGTACTTCGATTCGCCGAGCGAGCAGGCGGTGTGGTCGGTGATCGGAGGCGAGCCACCCATAAGCTCCGCCGACATAGCTGCAGTCAAGTCCCTGGCGGGGTCCGCATATTCGGCGAACCCGGGACCCTACGCGGGTACAGCCGTCGCGATAGCGGCACTGGAAGCAGGTACGACGATCCACAAGATCATCGGGCCGGACCAAAGCGCGGTTGACTCTGTCATCCAGACCGAGATCCAAAAGGTCCTGCAAAACGGGCTATCGCCGACCGCCGCCATGAAGGCGATGGACTCCCAGGGCGACGCGATCCTCGCGGGTCAGGTCGTGCCGTGAGCGGAAGAGACGCGCGAGCAGAGGCCCTCCCGGTAATGGCCCCAGCTAACGCTCGAGGAGAGCAGCCGTGACTGCGGTCGACTTCGAGATCCAGAGGACACCGAGCGAGGTGGCTGCACGCGACGAGACCGGTGGGTCCCGTCGCTCCAGGGGCCCTCGGCGCAGCCATCGCGGGCCGTGGCTGAGGGACAGCCTGGCTGGGATCGGTCTAGTGCTGCCCGCTTTGGCAATCCTGGGGGTCTTCACCTACCTGCCCGCGTTGCTGGTCTTGGCGATGAGCTTCTTCCATTGGAACCTCGCCGGGTTCGGCAAGTCCCAGTTTGCAGGGGTGGCGCAGTACAAGGCACTCCTGAACCCGTATTCTGGCTTCCTGCAGTCGCTCACCGTCACTGCCTACTATGTCGGCGTCATGCTCGCTGCCACGTTGGTGCTCGGCTTGGGGCTGGCGTGGCTCCTGAGGGGTTCCATCACGCGTCGTACCCGCGGCTTGGGCTTCTTCCGGGCCGTCGTCTTCCTTCCCTATGTCACTCCAGCGGTGGCAACCTCGGTGGTGTGGGTCTTCATCTTCAACCCGCAGTTCGGTCTCGCCAACGCGCTGCTTCGAGCGCTTGGCCTGCCAGCAATCGGGTGGCTCGAGAGCTCTACGTGGGCGCTGCCCGCCGTGATGATCAACAATCTATGGAAGCAGCTTGGCTTCGCCGTCGTGTTGTTCCTCGCTGGCTTGTCCCGGATACCGAGCGACGTGATGGAGGCTGCGGAGCTCGACCGTGCCAGCCCGAGCCGGATCTTTCGCCGCATCGTCCTGCCCTACCTGTCGCCTGTCACGTTGGTCGTGGTGATCATAACGACGATCACCGCGATGCAGACGTTCGGGTCGATTTATACTCTGACTGGTGGTCAGTTCGGCGGGGGCGGGGGTCCAATCAACAGCACGACGACGACAGCGATCTATCTGTACAAGTCGGCGTTCGTGGACTTCCACTACGGCTACGGTGCGGCCGTGGCGGTAGTCATGTTCGTGTTGCTGCTGATCCTGACCCTGGTTCAGCGGAAGCTTGGCGAGCGGTACACCTTCTACCGGTGATGACCACACACAGGAGGCTAGAAGTGCAAGGTCTCGCCCGGCGACTGAAAGAGGGTGGTCGCTACGCGCTGCTGATAGCTGTCGCGGCGTGCTTCGGGTTCCCGCTGTACTGGGCGGTCGTGTTGAGCGTGGCCCGCAGGTCGCAGGTGTTCACCTTGCCCCCACACCTGTTGCCGGCGTTCGATCTCCACCCGTTCGAACGGATGCTGTCGGCGCAGCCGTGGGGTCTCTATTTCCTCAATACCGTGGTGATCACCAGCGTCACCATAATCCTCGTGCTGGTGACCGGAGCCCTAGCCGGCTATGCGCTGGCGTTGCGGGAGTTCCGGGGCCGGGAGGTCGTGTTCGGGCTGCTCCTCGCTGCGCTGCTGGTCCCAGCGGAGGCGACCCTGATACCGGATTACGTGATAGCTGCCCGGCTGCACCTCCTCAACACCCTTCCAGGTCAGATCCTCCCGTTCGGGGCTAACGTATTCGCCATCTTCTTGTTCCGGCAATTCTTCAAGACGTTGCCGCCGAGCCTGTGGGAAGTGAGCCAACTGGACCGGGTCGGTTGGTGGCGCTACCTGTGGAGGGTGGCGGTACCGATGGCGAAGCCTGCTGTGGTCACTGTCTCTCTTCTCACCTTCGCCACGCAGTGGAGCGCCTTCCAATGGCCCTTGATCATCACCCAGGGGCCGGCGGTGAGACCGGTGGAAGTTGGGCTGTCGTTTTTCCAGGGCTTTGACGGCACCCACTGGCGCGAGGTGGCCGGAGCAGCGATCTTCACAATGCTGCCGATCATCGTGGTGTTCATCTTTGCCCAGCGGTACTTCATTGAAGCGGTGGCTGGCCAGACAGGCGAGAAGTGACCGGGTTGACCAACCGCGCGAGAGCAAGGAGTCGTGATTCTGTATGTCTGGGCTGATGGTGGACGGCGTGACGAAGGCCTTCGGCACGAAGGCTGCGGTGGACGACGTGAGCCTGGAGGTCCACGACGGGGAGTTCGCCGTGCTCCTCGGCCCATCCGGGTGCGGCAAGACCACCCTGCTGCGGCTCGTCGCCGGGTTCGAACGCGTAGACCGTGGCCGTATTCTCTTGGACGGCAAAGACGTCACCGCCAGCAGGCCAGGCGAGAGGGACGTGGCCATGGTGTTCCAAGGGTACGCCCTCTACCCCCACATGACGGTGTTCGACAACATCGCGTTCGGGTTGCGCTCGATCGGTTTGCCGAAGCGGGAGATCGCCGAGAGGGTCGAGCGGGTAGCGACGACCGTCGAGATCGAGGGTCTTCTCGGCCGCCGCCCCGGGACGCTGTCAGGCGGGCAACGCCAGCGCGTCGCGCTGGCACGTGCGATATCCCGCGAGCCCAAGGTGTTCTTGATGGACGAGCCCCTGTCCAATCTCGATACCCAGCTGCGGGCCAGCATGCGGATGGAGATCAAGCACCTGCAAAGCGAGCTTGGAGTCACGGTGCTCTACGTTACCCACGACCAGGTCGAAGCCATGACCATGGGGACGAAGGTCGCGGTCCTGTGCGACGGCCGCCTCGCCCAAGTTGGCCCCCCGGAGGAAGTCTACGACCGGTCCGCCACGGAGTTCGTCGCCAGATTCGTCGGAGCGCCACCGATTAATCTCCTGCGGGGAACCCTTCATCGCGAGGCATCGTCTTGGCGGTTCGAGGGATCGGGCGTGCGGATCGTGCTGCCAGCCCGGTGGGCTGGGCCGGCGGGGGACGAGCCGAGAGCGGTCAGCCTCGGCGTACGCGCCGAGGACCTCTACCTCGGCCTCGAGCACCCCGCCACCTTTGTGCCCCTAGGCGTGTGCTGCGCCGAGGCCATCGAACCCATGGGCCACGAGACGGTCGTGCACTTGAGCCTCGGGACGTCGTTGCTGGCTGCGCGGGTTCGCAACACATGGCGGGCGGCTCCTGGAGCACAGGTGCCCGTCGCGATCGACGTCGAGAAGACGCAGCTGTTCGAGGCCGACACCGGCTGGGCAGTGAGCGTCAAGGACTTCCAACCGTCCTCGGCATGAGGCTCCGACGCGATGGCACCCTTGGGTCGGATGGATGGCGCGATGGCAGGGCACCCGCCCTGTCGCGACGGGACCGCGCCGAGCTGCTCGCCGTAGCTGATGCCGACGCGCTGATCCAGCTCGCCGACCGATGCCTTGAGGGCGAGCTGCCACCGGAGCTGAGCGGACCGCCCGAAGTTGGGGTGGTGCCCCTGTCGGTCCGTGAGCCCGTTGTCGGGCAGCGGTTCTTGCTCACCGATGTGCTCGTCACTCGGGCCGAGGTTCGCCACCGCGGGCAGATCGGGTGGGCAATGCGCCTCGGCGACGAGCCGGCCGCGACGCTGGCCGCCGCCATCTGCGACGCCGAGGCCGCTGCTGGCGCTCGGCTGAGCGGAGCGGTCGAGGCGCTGTGCTGGGCGACGGCCAGGGCGCAGGAGATCGACGCCGCCGCCGAGTGGACCGAGCTCGCCGCTACCGAGGTTCACTTCGAGGAGCTGACATGACGGCAACGGTTGGAGCACGCCTCGGCGCTCGCCAGTCGCAGGCGGTGTTCCGGGTCCTGCTCTCCACCCTCGCCGAGCCTGGCCGTATCGGGCGGCTCTCGCTCGAGGGCCTCGGCGCGGCGGTCGTTCCGCTGTCGCTCGCCGTGGTCGACTCGACCTTCGCGGTCGTCGGCGACGACGCGCAGCTTGGCCGAGTGCGGCTTGCGACGGGAGCCAGCGCCGTGAGCCTGCCCGAGGCGGCCCTGGTGGCGCTCTGCGGTGCGGTCGAGCCCGAGAGCATTGCGCGGCTGCGCCGCGGCTCGGCCCTCGAGCCCGAGCTAGGGGCGAAGGTCGGTGTCGACTGCGAGCGCCTCGTCGCCGACTCCGGCCGGTGGTCCGAGGCCGGGGTAGCCATCGAGTTTTCCGGTCCCGGCGTCGCGGAGAGAACCCGTCTCGGCGTTGATGGCGTGGCACGGGAGGTCTTTGTCGCCCTCCAGGAGGCGAACCGGGCATTCCCTGCCGGTGTGGACGCCTGGCTCGTCGACCGCGAGGGCCAGGTAGTGGGGATCCCCCGCTCGAGCACGCTGGAGGTGTGCTAGCGATGGGCTACGCCGCCGCACGGGGTGGCACCGAAGCCATTCTCGCCGCCGAGCGCCTGGTGCGAAGTCGGCAGGAGGGTGGGGTCAGTGCTGCCCTTCGAGCCGAGCAGCTCACCGAGCGGCTGAGTCTCGCGGTCGACCGGGTGATGGGGGAGGCCGGGCTATGGGCGCCCGAGCTGGCCGCCACTGCGCTGCGCCAGGCTGAGGGCGATCTCGTGGAGGCAGCCCATCTGCTGCGCGCCTACCAGTCCACGCGGGCCCGTCTCGCCCGTCCGGCCACCGTGGACGCCGATGAGCTCACGGTCCTGCGCCGCATCGTGCCGGCATACCGCGTCCCGCCCGGCCCCCAGCTGCTCGGTCGCAGCCTCGACTACGTTGCGCGCCTGCTCAACGCGGCCGGTGTCTCAGACACGCGAGCGGCACCTGAGCAGCGTGCCGAGGGCGCCGGTCCGGAGGATCCCACGTCCCCCGTCGAGGCAGTGCCATCGGAAGCGACCGACCGACGCCCGGGGCGCCTCCTTCGTTTGCTGCGCGAGCAGGGGCTTGTCGCCGACCGCCGCCGCGACGACGACCCCGAGCCCTACGACATCGCTCGCCAGCCGGTGCGTCCCGGCGTGCCGCGTTCGGCTCGGCTCTCGGTGATGGCCCGAGCCGAAACCGGTGCCCTGGTCAACCTCTGGTACCGCAACGTCCTCGGCCCGGACGGCTACATCCACGAGATCACCCTTGGGGAGGTCCGCCACGGCTACCTGCCGGTGCGGGTGGAACACCCGCTGACCGGCGAGGCCGTGAGCGTCGGGCGCGTCAGGGTCACCGAGGTCGAGGCCATCGAGGACCTCGACGGACCGGGCGAGCGCCGGGATCTCTTCGACGTCGGCTACGGCCTTTGCACGGGTCACAACGAGCGAAAGGCGATTGCCATGGCCAACCTCGACATCGCCGTCGAGCGTGATGGGGGACGGAGCCCGCTCGAGCAGAGCGTCTTGCTGACCACGGACGGTCTTGATGCGTCAGGCTTCCTCGAACATCTCAAGCTCCCCCACTACGTGACGTTCCGGTCGATGGTGGAGCGCAAGCTTGCGGTCCGGGTCGCCGAGCCGACGCCATCGCCGGGCCGATGAGCCACGCGACGTGGACAACGAGCGTCGTCGAACTGGCGTCGGGCGAGCCCGACGAACTCGGTCATCTGGACGAGCAGTCCAAGCGCGACATCCGCCACGCCCTTCTCACCGCCGTCGCCGTCCCCGGCTACCAGGTGCCCTTCGCTAGCAAAGAGATGCCCGTCGCCCGAGGCTGGGGTTCGGGTGGCCTGCAGGTTACCCTTGCCGTGGTCGGCACCGAGGACGTGGTCAAGGTCATCGATCAAGGTGACGACGATGGGGTGAACGCCGCCAACCTTCGCCGCCTCATTGCCACGACCACGGGCACGGCCCACACGACCGACGCCCGCACGGCGACGATCATCCAGACTCGCCACCGGATTCCCGAGGATCGGCTGCGTCCAGGCCAGATCCTTGTGCTCCAGGTGCCGGTCCCCGAGCCCCTGCGGGGCGTCGAGCGAGATATGCGCGAGCTGTGCCGGATGCACGCCGAGGGCGATTACGCGCGCATGTGGGTGTCGCTCTACGAGGACGTGGTTCGACATGGTGTCATCACCCGCACGACTGGCTACCCGGTCCTCGTCGGTGGTCGCTACGTGATGGCGACCACGCCCATCCCCCGCTTCGACGTGCCGAAGCTCCACGAGGCGCCGTTCCTGTCGCTGTTCGGGGCCGGCCGGGAGAAGCGGGTCTACGCGGTGCCGCCCCATACGAGCGTCGAGCCGCTGACCTTCGAGGACCTCCCCTTCGAGGTCGAACGCACCCCGGGGGCGGCCTGCCTTCTCTGCGGGGCGAAGGAGAGCTACCTCGTCGAGGTTCCCGAGCGGGACGGGTGGATCTGCAGCGACACCGCATGGTGTGCGCGCCGCCGCGACGGCGACGAAGAGGCCGAGCTTGTCTCCGAGGCGCGGGATGCGTGATTGGACGTTGCGGCTCAACGGCCTGACCAAGCGCTTCGGTGCGGTCACGGCCTGCGAGGAGGTGGATCTCGAGGTGGCCGCCGGCGAGGCGCTCGGGATCATCGGCGAGTCCGGCTCGGGCAAGTCGACGGTGCTCCGCTGTATCGCCGGTGACCTGCCACCGACGAGCGGAAAGGCCCAGTTGAGGGTCGCCGGCGAAGCACTCCGCCTGTTCGATTTGAGCCCGACGGAACGGCGTCGCCTGCGTGTCAGTACGATCTCGGTGGTTCACCAGGACCCCGTAGACGGCCTCGACCTGCGACTGTCCGCCGGCGGCAACATCGCGGAGCGTCTCACTGCAGCCGGCTGGCGCCACTTCGGCCGGATCCGGGCCCGTGCCGCCGAGCTGCTCGAGCAGGTCGAGGTCCCGCTCGGGCGCATGGACGACCCGGTTGGGACCTTCTCTGGCGGCATGCGCCAACGGGTGCAGCTGGCCAAGGCCGTCGCCAACGACCCGGCGCTGCTGCTGCTCGACGAGCCGACGACGGGGCTCGACGCCTCGGTGGCAGCGGGCGTCCTCGACCTGATCCGCAGTCTGCTGGAGGAAAGCGGGGTGGCGAGCCTCGTGGTCAGCCACGACATGGGCGTCGTGTCGATGCTTGCGTCGCGCGCCGTGGTGATGCACCACGGCCGAATCGTGGAGGCCGGCCTCACCGATCAGCTCCTTGAGGATCCCCACCACGCGTACAGTCAGTGGCTCGTTGCCGCGGCGAGGGGGTGAGCTCCGTGGTCGCCGCTCTCGTCGAGGCCGCTCCGGTTCTCGAAGTGCGCAACCTGTGCAAGCGCTTCACCATCCATGCCCTTGGTCGCCAGGTCGAGGCCCTCGCTGGTGTCGATCTCGCCCTCTTCGCGGGCGAGCACGTCGCGCTCGTGGGCCCGAGCGGAGCGGGCAAGTCCACCTTGCTCAAGTGCATCTGGCGCAGCTGCCGGCCCTGCTCCGGGTCGGTCTGGCTGCGGCGGGCCGATGGCACCAGGGTCGACTTGGCAGCTGTTGACGACCGCCAGATGGCCGAGCTGCGAGGCGAGGAGCTCGGCTATGTGAGCCAGTTTCTACGCGCCGAGCGGCGGCGCTCGGTCGGCGACCTCCTGCGTCGGGCGGCGCTGCGTCGGGGCTTTGTGGCGGAAGACGCGGCGCGGCTCGCCGAGGCCGCTCTCGAGCGTGTCGCTCTGGACCCTGCGCTGTGGGGTACCTACCCCGTGCTGCTCTCCGGTGGTGAGCAGCAGCGGGTCAACCTGGCGGTCGGCACGCTCTTGCCACCGGCCCTTCTCCTGCTCGACGAGCCGGTGGCCTCCCTCGACGCTCGCAGCCGCGACGCTGTCCTCGGCTTGATCAGAGACCTCGGCGGTTCGGGCGTTGCCGTTCTCAGCGTCTTTCACGATCTCAAGGCCGTGCGGACTCTTGCCACCCGGGTCGTGGTCTTGGAAGGCGGTCGGGTCGTCGACGAGGGCCCGCCGGGGCGGGTGCTCGCGGAGCTGGCGGTGCGGTCATGACGGGCGGCGGGCTCCGCCATGAGGCGGCCGGGCAGGCCGATGCCGTGCTCTTCGCCGCCGCCAGCGCGGCGGCGGCGGCGTTCGACGACGCCTTCGACGGGCACTCGGGCGAGGAGCTCGCGAGCATCGTTGGCGTGGGCGGCGATGGCACGCCCACGTCCCGCCTCGACGAGATCGTCGACACCGCCGTGCTTGCGGCCGTCGACGGATACGGCGTCAACGTGCTCTCCGAGGAGGTCGGCTGGGTTGACCGGGGCTCGGCCCTCACCTTGGTTGTCGATCCCGTGGACGGGACGGCGAACGCCTTGGCGGGCGTCCCCATTTCCACGTTCAGCGCCGCCCTTGTCTTGGACGGGCAGCCCATCGTCGCGCTCACCCGATGGCTCGAGACGGGTAAGGACTGGCTGGCGCGCACCGGGGAGCCGGCTGGAGCTCTGTGGCGGACGACGGGTCGACGGCGGCTCGACGGAGCGGCCATCTCGCTCCTTCGCCCCCAGGCCGCCAGCCGGGCCGCCTGGGGGGAGGTCGCCGAGCGGGCGGAGCGGGTGCGAGTCCTCAGTTGCTCCACGTTCGAGGCCATCTTGGTTTGCACCGGCGCGACCGACGCCTTCGCAGATCTCGGTGCCGACGTCCACCGCTATGTCGACCTCGTCGCCGCCCAGCTCTACGCCGCGCTCGCGGGAGCGACCCTATGCGACGCGTTCGGCCGCCCCTTCGAGTTCGACGTCGACCTCACCCGCCGCTGGAGTGGTGTCGTTGCGGCAAGCGAGGACCTCGCCGCCGAGATCGTGGAGACCGTCAGCAGGAGGATGTCATGAGCGTGCAACTCTTAAGCAACGTGCAGGCCGTCGCCCCTTCTGGCGTCATCGAGGATGCCACCGTGGCGGTGGAGGACGGCGTCATCGTCGGCGTCGAGGAGCGCCGCAGCTACTTGGGGGCGGAGGACGGCGGGGGCGCCTACTGCCTGCCGGGCCTCATCGACTCGCACTGCGACGCCATCGAGCGGGAGATCTCGCCGCGACCGACGGCGGTGTTCGACTTCGACTTCGCACTCCGCTCGCTCGAGCAGCGCTTCCTCGGGGCGGGGATCACCACCGCGTACCACGGGGTGCGCTATGCCGACGAGGGCACCACCATGCGCGCGCTTCCCTTCGCCTCGCGCCTGGTCGAGGCCATCATCGAGCGACGCAAGGAGCACCCTCGTCTCGACCACCGCATCCTCCACCGCGTCCCGGTGCGCGCCTCCGGCGCGATGGAGCGCGCCCGCGCCTGCCTGCTCGGCAGCGACGACGGACGCTACCCCCAGCTCCTGTCGTTCGAGGACCACACGCCGGGGCGGGGGCAGTACCGGGATCTCGCGGCATACAAGGCCGCACTACGCGAGAGCCGGGCGGCAAGCGACGCCGAGGTGGCTGACGAGCTGGCCCGTCGGCTCGAGGAGAGCCGAGTCACCGAGCCGGTGCGGCTCGCCAACCTGGCCCTCGTTCGCGAACTGGCCGCCTCGGGGTTGGCGCGGGTGCTCGCGCACGACTGCGTCGACGACGTCGAACTCGACACGGCCTGTGCATGGGGTGCGTCGGTCGCCGAGTTCCCCGTGACGCTCGATGCCGCCCGTCATGCCCGCAGCCAGGGCGTGCCGGTGGTGCTCGGCGCCCCAAACGTCCTCCTCGGCGGCTCCCATTCCGGCAACGTCGCCGCCGAGGCGGTCATCCGGGCGGGGTTGTGCACCGGCCTCGCATCAGACTATCTGCCCTCGAGTCTCCTTGCCGCCGCCTTCGACCTCGCCGGTCGCGGCGTCGTCGCGCTGCACGAAGCCGTTCGGCTCGTCACGGCCGGCCCGGCGGAGGTCGCCGGAGAGCCGGGCCGGGGCGTGCTCGAGCCCGGTGCCGACGCCGATCTGATCCTCGTCGTCCAGCAGGGACGATGGCCGCTCGTCCGATCCGTTCTGGCGACGAGAGCGGACCGGGCCCCAGTTCCCTGAACGGGCCGGCGGCACGCAGCGAGTCGGCGCCCGTCCAACCTCGAGGAGGAGTCGTTGATGACCGCCGTTCCTGCCATGGCCCGCTCCGTCGAGGACGTGGTCAACCTCCTCTGCCAGCACGCCGACGTTCCGGCCGAGGGCGAAGCGCCAGCCCTGAGTGGCCTTGACCACGGGCTCCAGTGCGCCAATGTTCTGCGAGCCGAGCGGCCTGACGACGCCGAGCTGCAGGTCGCCGGGTTGGTTCACGACATCGGTCACCTGCTCACCCCCGGGGCGCCAGCAGAGCACGGGCGAACGGGCGGTGACTGGCTTCGACGACTGCTTGGCGAGCGCGTCGCCGCCCTCGTCGAGCTGCACGTCGACGCCAAGCGCTACCTCGTTGCCGTCGAGCCCGGCTATCGGTCCCGGTTGTCAGTCGACAGCATCTTCACCCTCGTCGCCCAAGGCGGGGCACTGTCGCCTTTCGAAGCCGCGGCCTTCGAGCGCCGGGCCCACTCCGCCGATGCCCTCGTCCTTCGAGTGGCTGATGAAGCCGCAAAGATCCCCGGCCTCGAGGTGCCTGGCCTCAACGCGTGGACGCCGCTCCTCCATAGCGTTGCCGACCATCGCCAGGGCTCGGGCTGAGCGGGCGGGCTTTCAGAAAACTCCCTTGTTCTAACACCGGGACCGGGACGCCACCCAGAAATCGATACTTGACGGGTCGGTGACCACAGCTACCGTAAGCGCCCTGGGCAGAGACCGCCGAGATCATAGAGACCGCCGGGATCATGTTGGCCCGATAGCGAGCTGCGGTGGTCTTCACGATCCGGGTCTGACCAACGACCCCCCACGTCGTGGCGGAGTGGAGCTCCGAGCGCAGCGACGCTCCGTCTTCGAACAACACCACGGCTCCCGACCTTGGCCGCCAGGGAGGCCCGCCAACCACAAGCTGCGCTCCCGGTAGAACCGCTCGCTGCGCTCTGCAGACATGGACGGTTGCTACAAGTGCAGCGCTCCCACGGCAACCCCTCCGCCGACCAGTCGCCGGCGGGCCGTGGGACAGGGATGCCACCGCCGTCCACCGCACCGCCGCCCGTCCGGATGAGGTTTCCTTCGTCGAGGAGCGCTGAGCACCGCGCGTCCGGGCAGCTGCCTCCACTGCGGCTTACGACCGGGTGACAGACCGGGCGCCGAGGAGCTGCAGGAGTGTCCTGACACCTCTTGTCGCCTGCCAGAGCTCGCGCTTGCAGGGCCGGAGAGGCGCAGGAGTGGGTCACCGCTGGCGCCGGTGAAGTCGGGCAGTGGTCGGGGAACACGCCCAGAAGGAACAGGGCGAGGTCGCCGAGACGGCGGTAGGCCCCGGCCGCTCCGTTGGCAGGACGGCGTGCAACTGTTCGGCGGGGCAAATGGGATCGAGCTCGCTGAACCGGCGGCGACGCCACCCACGAGTCGTGCGGCTCCAGGTCACCCCGCTTGCCACCCCCCTGTACGAAGACAGCAGATCGACCAGGAACACCCCCGGGGAACGCCTCGGGCCAGAGCGGCACCGACATCGGGCCGCCCAACGATCGCCAGGACTCACCTGCTGCGCAGGAGGTGGAGCATCGCATGACCGAGAGGAACGCTCAGCGCATCCGCCCCGCCGGGCCCCGCCGCCAACGCCCCCGCCGGCGGGGGCGTATCGACCCACACCGCCATGCGGAAGTCCTGGAGCAGCGGTCGACCGGCGGCGTCCCACCCTCGGGCGGCGCCGGCAAGGCGCTTGGCCAGTGACGCGGCGCTGCGGGCCGGACCCCATCCGTGGGCGATGAGCTCGCCCCCCTGCCGGTCCAGCAACGCGACGCTGGCGTTGACGGCAAGTCCGCACGTCATCGCAAGACCAGAGCGCCGTACGAGTGCCGGCAGGCCGTAGGCGCGCGCAGCGCCACCACGCGCCAGGAGGGTCACCGCGGCCGGCTCCCGCAGGCCCAGCCACAGGCCGAGCCCGTCGCTGGCCTCGCCATTGGTGGCCGCGACGTCTGTAGGCACCACGGTCCCCGGCGTCACGGCCGCCTGGGCGAACGCCGCGCGGAGCCCAGCGCCGTCGAGCGCCGCGGAGGCCCGTGCCACCTCGAGGACGACCTCGCCGGTGTCGTCCATCGCCACGGTGCGCTCCTCGACCGCCAGTGAGCCCCTGAGCCGCACGAACCGGCAGCCCACGGCTGAGTCGGACACGAGCGTAGCGGTCGAGGCCGCGGCGAGCGGCTCGACGAAAGCGACCGACGCCTGCACCCCCCGCAGGCCGAGGGGCACCACCAGCCGGCCATCAGGCACCAGCTGAGAGACCCAAGCCGGCGACAGGTCGTCGGCACCGACGGTGAGGACGATCCGGTCGTACGGAGCACCAGGCGGCCAACCCTCGGCGCCGTCCGCCTGGACGACCTCGACGCCGTCGACGCCGGCAGCCGCCAGGTTGCGGCGAGCCGCGTCGACGATGTCCGCGTCGATGTCGACGGTGACCACCGTTCCGGTTGGGCCGACGAGGTGCCGGAGGAGGGCGGCGTTGTATCCAGTCCCGGCACCGATCTCGAGCACCCGCTGCCCCGGCTCGGGCCGTAGCTGTCCGAGCATGGTGGCGATCATCGTAGGCTGAGAGCAGGAGCTGACAGCCCGGCCGGCGGCGTCGGACTTGGTTACCACGGCTTTGTCGGCGTAGGCCGCCGCCGTCGACACCAGCGGCAGGAAGACGTGCCTCGGCACCGTCCCGAGGGCCTCTGCGACCGCCCTCTGCCTGACCACCCCCCGGCGCACCAGGGCATCCACCAGGCGGTGCCGGGCGATGGTGGGGTCCGTCACCTCTCCAGTCTCGTCCTTGCAGCCGGGCGGTGCCGGGATCCCCCGCCGGAAGGTTGATGTCGCCTTCGGAGGTAGGTGCGGGCTGGCCACCTGTGCGGGCCAGGTGGCCAGGCGCGGCGTCGAGGTCGAGGTCGGTGCATTCGGGCCCAAAGTGGCGCTCGAATCCCCCGGTGGCCCCGAACGCACCGAGCCGCCGGCAACCACGACCCCCCGCCGGCGGTGCCATAGTCGTACGGTGGCAGCCGGACCCCTTGTCACGCCGGACTGGCGCTGCCCTGTCTGCCGCAGCCTGTTGTCCCTCTCGAGCGACCGGCGGGTGTGGTCCTGCGACGCCGGCCACGACTTCGACGTGGCGCGCGAGGGCTACGTCAACCTGCTCGTCGCCGGCCAGCGCCGCAGCCGCCGGCCCGGCGACAGCCCGGAGATGGTCCGGGCACGCCGGCGGTTCCTGGCCACGGGGCGCTACGACGCGCTGTCGGAGGCCGTGGCGGCCGCAGCGGCGAACGCCATCGGAGCCACCCACCCGGCGGCGGTCCTCGACGTCGGTTGCGGCGAGGGCCGCCACACCCGGGCGCTGCGGGCCGACGTGGTGCTCGGCATCGACGTGTCGAAGGTGGCTGTCGCCGCAGCCGCCCGCTCCCACCCGGCGGGCCGGTACGCAGTGGCGAGCGGCGCCGACGTGCCCCTCGCCGACGCCTCGGTCGACGCCGCGGTGGTCGTCTTCGGTCCGGCAGTGCCGGGGGAGCTCGCCCGAGTCGTCCGCTCCGGTGGGGCTGTGGTCGCCGCCCACCCAGGACCCTCCCACCTGCAGGAGCTGCGGGCGCTCGTCTACTCCGAGCCGCACCCACATGAGGTGAAGCCTCCCCTGCGCGGCTTGGCGGCCAGGTTCGAGCAACTCGACGCTGTGGCGGTGAGCTTCCCCGTGGAGGTGGTCGACCGGGACATCCTCTCCGATCTGTTCACCATGACCCCGTACCGCTGGCACGCCCCGCCCGACATTGATCGGCGCCTCAACGAGGCGACGGCGCGGCCGTTCACGACCGTCGCCGACGTGCGGGTCACGAGCTACCGCCGCCTTCCGGCGCCCTGACGGCAGCGGCGCCGGGGTGGCACGACCCGGCAGCCGGCGGCCGCTTCCAACTGGTGGCGCCCGACGCCGTCGGACGCACCGCTGCGCAGCGCTTCCGTGCTCTACCCGGCAGTAGGGTGCGGAGCCGTGGCCGCGCCCCGATGGCTCGCCGTACCGGCCGCTGCCGCGCTGGCGGTGTGCCTGTCCGCCTGTGGGGGTCCGGGCAGCTCCGCCCGGCCGAGCGCGGCAGCGTTGCTCGGCAAGGCACGCGCCACGTTGGACAAGGCGACGGCCGTGCACTTCACCCTGACCAGCAGCGGCGTCTCGGGGTCGGGCGTCGACCTCGTCGGGGGTAGCGGGGACATCGTGCGCCCGGCCTCACTCCGCGGCACCTTCTCGGTCAGCACCTCCGGGGTGCAGGTCTCGGTCAAGGTGATCTCCGTGGGGGATCGCTTCTGGGCGGTCCTCCCGTTCGGCTCCAAGTACACAGCGGTCAAGCCGTCGCAGTTCGGGCTCACGAACCCGGCGACCCTGCTCTCGCCCACGACCGGGGTGAGTGGCCTGCTGACCGACATGTCGCCCCACGCCCATTACGAGCCGAGCACCCGCCTCCAAGGCGAGCTGCTCGACGTCGTGGCCGGGACGGTGCCCGGCAGCAAGGTGCCCGTGCTCCCCGACGCCGACCCCGGCAAGCCCGTGGCGTTGACGGTGTCGATCGACCCGTCCACCCATCAGGTCCGCCGGGTCGAGCTGCGGGGGCCGTTCATCTCGGCGAGAGCCACCGCCACCTACACGGTCACGCTGACCGCCTACGGGGAGCACGTGACGGTCACCCCACCGAGCTGAGCGGTGACGACCGTCCCGCTCCCGGCGGGGGCGCGTCGGCGGCTGGCGTTCGCGGCGGCCGGGGTGCTCGTCGCTGCGGCGGACACCTACGTGGTGGTGGTGGCGCTCCCGTCGATCATGGACGGGCTCGGGATCGGCATCGACCACATCCAGCGGGCAACGCCGGTCGTGAGCGGCTACCTGCTCGGCTACGTCGCCGTCCTACCACTGCTCGGGCGCCTCTCCGACCAGATCGGACGCCGGCCGGTGCTCGTCGGCTGCCTTGCCGCCTTCGCCGCCGGGTCGGTGGTCACCGCCACCGCCCGCAGCCTGGCGCTGCTCGTCGCCGGCCGGGCCATCGCCGGCCTGGGCGGCGGCGGCCTGGTCCCCGTGACCCTGGCGATGGTGGCCGACTCGTGGGCGCCCGACCAGCGAGGGTTCCCCCTCGGCGTGGTCGCCGGAGTGCAGGAGCTCGGTGCGGTCCTCGGCCCGCTGTACGGCGCGGCTGTGGTAGCCCTCGCCGGCTGGCGGTGGATCTTCTGGCTGAACCTCCCGTTGTGCGCCATCGTCATCGTCGGCTACGGGAGGGGCGGGCGCCGCTCGGTGAGGACCTCCCGGCAACGCCCGGACGTGGTCGGCGCCCTGCTGGCCCTTGTCGCTGTGGCGGCCCTCGTCCTGGCGCTGGCCGCCCCCGCCGGCCTCGCCGACGGGGTGACGACAGGCGAGCTCTACGTCCCGGAGGTCCCCGCCGGCCCCTGGTCCGTGCTGTTCACGCCGATCGGGCTCATCGGCCTGGGTGCGCTCGCCGCCTTCGTCGCCTGGGAGGCGGCCGTCGAGCGCCCCGTGCGACCGCTCCTACCCCTTCGCCGCGTCCCCGCCGCACTGCGCGCCGCCGACCTCCCGGGGGCGATGCTGCTCGCCGGCGCGCTCGGCTGCGTGGTGATCGCCTTCTCCACCACCGACGCCAGCCGCCAGGTCGTGGCTTCGAGTGCCCCCGTGCTCGGGCCCGTCGCCGTTGCCTGCGGCGCTGCCCTGGCGTGGAGGCAGCGTCACGCCTCCGTGCCGCTGCTCGACCGCGCCGCCATGCGTCCCCGCCCGTCGTGGGGTGCATCCGCCGTCAACCTGGCTGCGGGCGCCGCGCTCATGGCCGCCCTCGTCGACGTGCCGTTCTTCGCCCGCGCCACTGCCGACCCCAACTCACAACTCGGCGCCGCCCTGGTGCTGCTGCGGTTCCTCGTCGCCGTGCCGGTCGGGGCGGTCCTCGGTGGGGCCCTGGCCCACCGACCCGGCCACGAGCACTACATCGCGGCCGCCGGCATGGCCGTCGCTGCCGGCGCCTTCGTGACCATGTCCGGCTGGCCGGCCACGGCGCTGACCAGGGGGATCGCCGTCAGCGACGCCGAGCTGGTCGCCGCTGGGTTGGGCTTCGGGTTGGCGATCGCGCCGACCAACGCGGCAGTGCTCGCAGCTGTCCCCAGCCAGCTCCACGGTCTGGCAACGAGCCTGGTCGTCGTCGCCCGCACCATCGGGATGCTCGTCGGCATCTCAGCACTCACCGCCGTGGCCCTGCACCGGTTCTACCGGGCAGCCGCCCGCATCCCCTCGCCGACGGTGCTCTGCCCCTCCGACGCGGTCGCCTGCCCCGCCTACCAGCGTCTGGAGACCGACGCCTTGCTGCGGGAGCTGCACACCGTCTTCGCCGGGGCCGCCGTGTGCGCCGGGCTGGCGGCAGTCCTCGCTGTGGTCCTGCTCCGACCACCGCGCCGCCAGCGCCAGGTGGAGCGATCACGACATCCCACTCCTCGACGAGGCCGCTAGCCGGTCTCAGTGCTGGTGGTGGGCGCACCACCAGGTGGTACGGCCGCCGACGGTCGCCCGGACGAGGACCGTGCCGTCCCTCGGGCAGTGCCCGCCCCGGCGGCGCTCGGGGTTGAGATCGCCGGTGTGGGCGCCACCGCGCCGCACCAGCAGCCGGAGGGACGAACGCAGTGACCGGTGCAAGACGCGGACCTCCCGCGCGTCGAGGGAGGCCGACGGGCGGACCGGCGAGAGCCCCGCCCGCCAGAGCACCTCGTCGGCGATGAGGTTGCCGACCCCGGCGATCCGATGCTGGTCCATGAGACGAGCCTTGAGGGCCACCGCCGAACCGGCCAGGGCGCCGGCCAGCTGGCGTTCGGTGATGGTCAGCGCATCCGCCCCGAGGCGCCCCTCGTCCGGGTCGAGCTCGACGCCACCGAGGCGGCGAGGATCCTGCAGGCGGAGGTGCCCCCCATCGGCGAAGCTGAGGGCGAACCGGTCCCAGCGTCGCTCGACGGCGGACGGGGCGTGCTGGAGCGCCCCGACCCCGTCGACGTCGTCGACGAGCAGCCGCCCGGTCATCCCGAAACGCAGCCCGAGCGACGGGGCTCCCCCGTCGGCGTCGAGGACGAGGAGCTTGCCGTGCCGCCGGGCGGCGGTGAACTGCCGACCGCAGAGGGCGGCGGTGACGGTGCCGGCGTCGAGGCCACGCTTCAGGATCCAAGCGTCGTGGGCGTCGACGGCGACGACCGGCCGGGCCAGCGCCCGCTCCGCCAGCTCCCGGTAGCGCTCCAGCTCGGGCAGCTCCGGCACGGCGGGGCACGCTACCGCACGGGTTACGGCGGCGCCGGCGGTGGCGCAGCGTGCAAAGCGGGCGCTTCCGTGGGTGAGCCCAACGCTGCGGGCGGGTAAGGGTGACATGGGCTGCCGGCGTGGCCGGCCAGGCATGGGGACGTGATCGCCCACGACCGACAGACGAGTGGATGCAGCGCTGGCCGTGCTCGCGGGGACCCCGCTCGGGCAAGTCGCCGACGATACGGGTGTCGAGCCCGAGCTGGTCCAGCGGTGGGTGCACCTGTTCGTCGAGGGCGGCAAGCTGCGCCTGGACGGTCGCATGGACCCGTCCTCCTACGAGGCCCGTGACCGGTTCCTGACCCTGATCGCCCACGAGTTCCGTACGCCGCTCACCATCATCGCCGGCTGGGTGGAGACGCTGCGGGCCGGCGGCCTGCCGCCCCAGGTCACCGAGACGGCCCTGTCGGCCATCGCCCGCCAGGTCGCCTACCTCCAGCGAATCGCCCGCGACGCCCTCGACGCCGGCGCGGTCGCGCGGGGCCAGCTCCGGCTCGTCGTCGGTCGTCTCGACCTTCGTGCCCTCGTCGCCGCCGTCGTCGGCTCCATGCAGGATGCCGCCTGCTTCGACGGCGGCGGTCCGGTGACCGTCGTCGGCGACGCCGCCCGCCTCGAGCAGGTCGCGGCCGAGGTCGTGGCCCACGCCCGCCGCCTGGCCGGAGAGGGTCCCGTCCGCATCACCGTCCGATCCGACGCGGTCATGGCAACCGTCGAGGCGGCCGCCGCCGGGAGCCGGCTGAGCTTCGCCGACGCCGCCGTGCTGTTCGAGCCGTTCGAGCGGAGCGACACCTCCATCGGGACCGGGCTCGGCCTGTTCCTGTGCCGGGCGCTGCTCAGCGCCCACGGCGGCGAGATCGGTGTGCGATCCGACGACCAGGCCACCGTCTTCTGGTTCCGGGTGCCGGTCCTCGGCCCGAGCGACGGGCCCCTCGTCGAGCGGGCCTAACGCCCGGCGAGTCGCGCCGCGCGCGACAACACGGCGTCGAGCATGGATGGCGTCAGCCGGCCGGTGAAGGTGTTCTGCTGGCTGGGGTGGTAGGAGCCGAGGATCCGCCGCCGGCCCGCGACCTCGGCGCCGTGGCCGAAGGTGGGGCGGGGCCGCACGCCTTCGATCCTGCAGCACACATCCCAGGCGAACCTGCCGAGCGCCACGAGCACGTCGACATCAGCCAGCAGTCCGAGCTCCCGCCCGAGATAGGGCACGCAGCGGTCGCGCTCCTCCGCCGTCGGCTTGTTGGCCGGCGGGGCGCAGCGCACCGCGGCGGTGATCCACGCCCCCTCGAGGCGCAGGCCGTCGCCTCGGTGGGCGCTCGTCGGCTGGTTGGCGAAACCCGTGCGGAACAAAGCGGCGAACAACCAGTCGCCACTGCGGTCCCCCGTGAACACCCGCCCGGTGCGGTTGCCGCCGTGCGCTGCCGGCGCCAGCCCGACGACCGCCACACGCGCGCCCGGGTCACCGAAGCCGGGAACCGGCCGGCCCCAGTACTCCTCCTCCCGGAACACCGCCCGCCGGGTCGCGGCCACCTCCTCCCTCCAGGCGACGAGCCGAGGGCACTTGCGGCAGCGGGTGATCTCCTCCTCCAGCGCTTCGAGCGGGGCCACCCGCTCGACAGTAGGCCGGTGGGCGGTAGGTTGGCGTCCCGCATGCCGACCCCCCGGCCCAAGCCACCCCCGCCCACGCTGGTCCTGCTGGTCCGCCACGCAGTGACGCCCACGACGGGCCAGGTGCTCCCCGGGCGGGCCAAGGGGCTCCACCTGGCCGACACCGGGCGGGCGCAGGCGGAGACCGCCGCCGCCCGCATCGCCGAGTGGCTCGAGGTCGTCACCGCCTCAGCCGCCAGGCCGCGAGTGAACGCCGGCGACCACCCCAGCGCGGCGCGGCGCCCTGCGAGCCGCCGGCGCGGTCCGCAGCGCCCTCGGGTCGCAGCGGTGTACGCCTCGCCGCTCGAGCGCACCCGGGAGACCGCCGCACCGATCGCCCGCGCCCTCGGCCTCAGCGTCGTGCCCGAGCGGGGACTGCTCGAGTGCGACTTCGGTGCCTGGACCGGATCGGCGTTGAAGGACCTCTCGAAGCTGCCCGAGTGGACGGCGGTGCAGCGCTACCCGAGCGGCTTCACCTTCCCCGGCGGCGAGTCCTTCGCCGGCATGCAGGCGCGCATGATCGAGACCGTCAACGGGCTGTGCCAGCGCCACCACGGTGAGGCGGTCGTCGCCGTCTCGCATGCCGATCCGATCAAGGCGCTCGTCGCCGACGCGTTGGGTGCACACCTCGACCTGTTCCAGCGGATCGTCGTGTCACCGTGCTCTGTCACGGCGATCAGCTACGCCACGGCGGGGCCGACCGTCCTCGCCGTCAACTCGACCGGCTCGCTCGGCGAGCTCCGGCCGTCGTGAGCGAGTCCTTCGACGTCCACGACGGCGGGAGGGTGACCGTCGGCACCGTCGGCGAGCCCGGCCGGCGCACCTTCTACCTCCAGGTCGCTGACGCCTCGCGGACGTTGACGCTCAAGGTCGAGAAGCAGCAGGTGGCCGTGCTGGCCCGGGCGCTGGCCGATCTCCTGTCCGACCTTCCCGCCCCGGGGGCCGTCCCGCCGGCGACCGGGCTGGCCGAGCCGGCGGAAGCGGCGTGGACGGTGGGCGGCATGCAGCTGTCCTACGACCACGACCTCGACCGGGTCCTGGTTGTCGCCGAGGAGCTCGTGGACGACGACGAACCGGGCGCCGTCGCGGCGGTGCGCATCACCCGGGAACAAGCCGCATCCCTCATCCAGCGAGGCGAGGAGCTGGTCGAGGCGGGGCGCCCGCCATGCCCCTGGTGCGGCTTCCCGCTCGACCCGGCGGGACACTCATGCCCTCGGACGAACGGCCACCGATCCCCGACGCTCTGACCGTGCTGGCCTGCGGACGGCTCGAGATCGAGGGTCGCATGCCGTGGAGCAGCAACGGCACGTTCCTCTGCTCTGTCGGCACCGTGGCCGGCGACGGCACTCCGGAGCTGGCCGCCATCTACAAGCCGCTGCGCGCTGAGCGGCCGTTGTGGGACTTCCCCGGCGGCATCTACCGGCGGGAGATAGCAGCCTTCGAGCTGTCGGAGCAGCTCGGGTGGAGGCTGGTCCCGGAGACAGTCGAGCGGCCGGATGCGCCCCTCGGCGTCGGTTCCCTGCAGCGCTTCGTCCGGGCTGACTTCGAGCAGCACTACTTCACGCTCCTGGAGGACGAGCGGTACCACGGGGCGCTGCGGCGGATGGCGGTGTTCGACGTGGTGGCCAACAACGCCGACCGCAAGGGCGGGCACTGCCTGGTCGACGCCGGCGGGCACGTGTGGGGCATCGACCATGGTCTGTGCTTCCACGAGCACCCCAAGTTGCGGACGGTGATCTGGGACTGGGCGGGCGAGGCGATCGCCGACGACGTCCTCGACGACCTGGCTGCCTTCGTGGCGAGCGGACCTTCCGACGCGCTCGGCCGATGGCTGAGCGCGTCGGAGACCGATGCGGCCATGGCGCGCGCCGACCGGCTGCTCCGGCGGCGGCGCCTGCCCGAGCCGCAGACCGAGCGGCCGTACCCGTGGCCGCTCGTGTGACCGGCTAGGACCGGGCCCGCAACGCCTCGATCAGCTTGGGCAGCACCTTGTTGACGTCGCCGACGACGCCGAGGTCGGCGATCGAGAAGATCGGGGCCTCCTGGTCCTTGTTGATGGCGATGATGTTGCTGGCGCCCTTCATGCCGACCATGTGCTGAGTCGCGCCGGAGATGCCCGCAGCGATGTACACCGCGGGCTTGACGGTCTTGCCCGTCTGGCCCACCTGGTGCGAGTAGGGCACCCAACCGGCGTCCACGATGGCACGACTCGCCCCGGCCGCCCCACCGAGGAGCTTTGCGAGCTCCTCGATCATACGGTAGGCATCCGCCTGGCCCAGGCCGCGGCCGCCGGAGACCACCACGGCGGCCTCGTCGAGCTTGGGTCCCTCGCGTTCCTCCACGTGGCGGTCGACGACTCTCACCGCGTTGGTCGCCCCCAGTTGGGGGACTTCCCACACGTCGACGATGGCAGCCGCCCCCCCGGACTCCTCGGCGGCAAACGACTTCGTCCGCACCACGAAGATCCCAGGGCCATCACCACTGAAGCGGGCGGTGAGGATCTCGGCTCCCCCGAATATGGGGTGTTGGGTCTGCAGCCCGCCGGCGTCGGTCAGCCCCACGACATTGGTCAGCACCGGGCGATCGATCAGCGCCGACAGGCGCCCGGCGATGTCCCGCCCGTCGTAGTTGTGGGGCACGAGGACGGCGCCAGGCGCGTCGCCGGCCCCTACGCGTGCCGCCATCGCCGCCGCCACCGCTGGCCCCGGTAGCCCCCCTCCGAGATCCCCAACCGTATGGAGCAGGGCAGCGCCGTAGGAGCCGGCCTCGGCTGCCAGTTGGGCGCCATCGCCCCAGGTGACGCCCTCGACCCGATCGGCGAGGTCTTTCGACTTGGTCAACAACTCCAGCGAGAGAGGGGCAACCCGCTCGCCGGCGCGGTCGACGACGACCCAGATCCTGTCCACTAGATCACCTTCAGCTGCTCGAGGAAGGCCACGATCCGCTCATGGGCATCGCCGTCGTCCACCACGATCTCGCCCCCCGCGCGGGCCTCGGCGGCCACCACCGAAACCACCTCCTGGCGGGCGCCCGCCCATCCCACCGTCGACGGGTCGATGCCGAGGTCGGCCAGCGAGAGCTGCTCGATCGGCTTGTTCTTGGCCGCCATGATCCCCTTGAACGACGGGTACCTGGGCTCCACCACCCCCGCTGTCACCGTCACCACCGCCGGCAGGGGGGCCTCCACCTCGTCGTAGCCGGACTCGGTCTGGCGGTCGGCCCTCACCTTGCCGTCCGCGACGGTGAGCCTCTTGGCGAAGGTGACCGAGGGAAGGCCGAGCAACTGGGCGAGCTGCACGGGCAGCGTCCCCGTGTAGCCGTCCGTCGACTCGGTAGCGGCGATGATCAGGTCCGGCTCGGCACGGCGGATCGCGGCGGCCAGCACCTTCGCCGTCGACAGCGCGTCCGAGCCGACCAGTGCTTCGTCAGAGACGAGGATCGCCTTCGCCGCTCCCATCGCGAGCGCCGTCCGCAACCCCGAAGTCTCGGCGTGGGGTGCCATCGACACCAGTGTCACCTCACCCCCCGCCGCCTCGACGAGCTGGAGACCCAGCTCCACGCCGTAGGCGTCGGAGTCGTCCAGCATCAGCTTCCCCTCCCGCACGAGGGTGTGCGTGTCGGGCGACAGCTGGCCTGGGTTGGCCGGGTCGGGGATCTGCTTGGCGCAGACGACGACGTTCATGCCGCGTAGTCTCCCGTACGTCGGTGACCTTTCACCACTTGACGCCTCTCGGCGCGCCGCCCGCGTCCCTCACGCCCGCGCCACGCTCGCCCCGTGACGTCCGCCCCGTGACGTCCGAGCCGATTGCGGGTAGCCAGCCCCACACCAACCCGAAGGAGGAGCCGGTGGCCACGAGCGACGACGAGGTGCGGCTGGTGGTACCGGCAAGCCCGGAGTACCTCCGGCTCGCCCGGGTGACCGCGGCCGGACTGGCCAGCCGCCTCGGGTTCACCTTCGACGAGGTCGAGGACCTCCGCCTGGCGATCGACGAGCTGTGCTACGGGCTCACCGGCAGCGGGGGCAGGGAAGGCACCGTGGCCATCCGCTACGTGCTCGCCACCGACAGCCTCGTTGTGGAGGGCAGGGGTCACTTCCACGGCTCCGACGGCAAGGTCGGCCTCTCCGAGCTCTCCGAGGTCATCCTCCACGCGCTGGTCGACGAGCACGACCTGCGGGCATCGGACGGCGGACCGACGTTCCGGCTCGTCAAGCGGCGCCATGACGCCCTGGCGCCGTGACCCCCCCGCCGCCGGAGCGCGACGAGCTGCGGACGAAGTTCGTCGAGTACGCCCGGACGGGCGACGTGGCGTTGCGCGACGAGCTCGTCGCCGCCCACCTCGGCCTCGCCGAGTACCTCGCCCGCCGGTTCGCCAACCGCGGAGAGCCGCTCGACGACCTGGTTCAAGTGGCGTCGCTGGGGCTGCTGAAAGCGGTCGGCCGCTTCGACCCCACCCGGGGTGTCGAGTTCAGCACCTACGCCACCCACACCATCGTCGGCGAGCTCAAGCGCCACTTCCGGGACAAGGGCTGGGCCATCCGGGCGCCCCGGCGTATGCAGGAGCTCTACCTTCGCCTCGGCAAGGTGGTCGCCACGCTCGGCCAGGAGCTCGGCCGCAGATCGG
>JAKAQB010000196.1 GCA_021811865.1 Actinomycetes bacterium
TCCCGTCATCGGCTCGAGGTATCAACTTCAAGACCCGTTGCGGCCTGACCGTCGCTGCCTGTCGGCCGGTGGGCGAGGACGCGGAGCGGGCCGCCACCTTGGACCGCGATCTGTACGAGGTGACCCGACGCCACGAGGGCGGCGAGAACGCGACCGTCGTGGACCGGGGGTACGTGCTGGCGACCGCCCGAAAGCGACGCTGAGAGGCGCCGAGCGACAAAGCCCAGTTCCCCGAGAGTGCGGGGGCGACGGGAGCCAGCCGCCGACATCGGCACTGACTCCGTCCGGATCTTGGTGCCGGGTCGTGTCCTCCTCGCCGTCCCCGTCGGCGCCAAGAGGGGCACGGCTCCGGCAGGCGCTCCCGCGTGCCGGAGCCCGTTGACCTGAGTGGAGCGAACATGCCTGCAGTCCTGCGAGTGGTGCTCGAGATCGGACCGAAGCAGAGACGGGTCGTCGCGCTCGCGCCTGACTGGCCCGGACTCGAGCGCGGTGGCCGGACCCCCGCCGACGCGATCGCGAGTCTGCGGTCCTATCTCCCGCGCTATGCGGAGGTGGCGCGGTTCGCCGGCCTGGAATCCGAGTTCGCGGCGCTCGGCGATGTCGATGTCGTCGAGGAGTATCCCGGTGTCGGCTCGACCGACTTCTGGGGCATCTCGTTCGCGTTCTCGAGCATCGACCAGGAAGCGATGTCCTCTGAGGTGGTAGATCGCCAGCTCGTCTTGCTGCGGGCGTGCTGGAGCGTCTTCGACAAGGTGCGATCGCAGGTGTCCTCCGAGATGCGGAGGGGTCCCCGCGGCGGCGGCCGGGATCGAGACCAGATCGTCCGCCACGTCCTCGTCAACGAGCAGCAGTGGGCGAGGAAGCTCGGCATGCGCAGCCAGGACGGCGAGGCGCCGACGGACGATCATCGGGTGCGCAGCTTCCGGGACGACTACTGCGGCGCGATCCGGCTCTTTCAGGCCGAGAACAAGCCGGCGCGAACCTGGCCGCTCCGCTATCTCGTCCGCCACACCGCCTATCACGCGATGGACCACACCTGGGAGATGCAAGACAAGGACCTGACCGCCCGCACTTCGTAGAGCCCTCGCAGGAGTGCCCTCCCGAGAAGTGGTGTCTGAGCGCCGCCTTGGCTGTTCGGTGGTTCCGGCATCTCGCCTCACCATCGGGCCAGGACCGGCTGGCGGGGGCTCAGGCGGAGACGGCGGGCAGCTGTCCGTCCCATCGCTGCATCGCCACAGCCTCGAGGATCGCAGCCGCCGAGGCCTGAATCCTGCCGCAGGACGCCCGGATGCCTGCGAGGGCGGTCTCCCCGCCCCCCGCCCACGAGACGACGTAGCCGAACGAGTACTGCCCGCTGTCCACGCCGAGCGCCTGGCAGACGACGTAGGCGGTGGACTCCGCCTCGAGCTCAGCCCGCGCGCGGTCGTCCGCCTCCGCGTGGAGCATGGCATGGGCAAGCTCGTGCGCCATCGTCTTCACTCGCTGGCGGGGGGCGTTCGACCGCTCGATGCGGATCCGCCGCTCAGGGTGGCTGCAGTCACCGTTGGCCAAACCGTGGAAGTCGAAGTCGACGACGGAGAAGCCCAGCCTCTCGGCAGCGCCGCGCAGGCGCCGAAAGAGGTCGCCGGGGTCGTCGCCGAGGAGGCGGTCACAGACCGAGGGGAGCGCGCGTCCCTCGGTCTGGCTGACATCGAACACCGGCACGAACTTGAATCCGTGTACAACGGCCTCGCCTTCGTCGTCGCCGTGGCGAGAGACCATGGGGGCGAGGATCCAGACGGCCTTCTCGCCCTTGCGGACGAACCTGTCGAGTTTGCGCCAGGCGTGAAAGCCGGCGACCTGGGTCGCCGATGGGCGCTGGAGCTGTATGAGGAGGGCGTTGCGGTAGCTGTAGTGGTGGAAGCGGCTCTGGAGCTCGAGATAGCGCTGCCATTGTTCTGACGACGTCAAGGCGCGGACGCCCTCCAGCAGCTTCTCGACGAGATCTCGGTGGCGGTCATGTGCGGTCATCGCTGCCGGTCTCCTCGGCAAGTCACGGCGGTTCGAGCGCCGCGTCGGGGCTGGAGGCCCCGTAGGGGAGCGATACACGGCCGGCTCGGCGCTCGGAGGAGCGAGCGGCGACGGCGCCACGCTACCGGTGGGATGCGACACGACCCCGAGCCAGCTCGCCCGGCATCTCCGTCTTCGGGACAGCCGGAGCCGCTGTCTCAGCCGGCGAGGTGGCTCGCCACGAGCGCTATGCCCCGGCCCCACTCGGTGAGCTGGGCCGGCGGAAGGTAGGCGACACCCTTCGCAGTGTGGTCGACGACCGGAGCGGCGACGTAGCGCTCCGTGCCGCGCGAGGAGATGAAGTAGATGATCGACGTGTGGATGATGTCGCCGTTCGGGTTGGGCGCCGCCACCTGGATGTTATAGGCGCGCCAGACCTTCTCGAGGAGGGGAACCGATCCGGTGAGGAAGCGCCAGGAGGGGATTGTCAGGAGCTCGTGCTCCTTCGAGAACGCCATCACGGCGGAGACGGAGTTGTGGTACCGGTTCACGTTGACCGCGAGGAAGACCACCTTCTTCGCCACCGCCGGCGAGAGGTTGTGATAGGCGTCCACGAACTCCTGCGAGACGAGCGGGCAGATGTCGTGGCAGCGGGGATCCATGAATTCCAGCACGAGCACCTTGCCGCGCAGGCTCGACAGCGGCACTGTCCGCCCGTACTGGTCGGTGAGCACGAAGCCCGGTGCCGGCCTCTTCGGGACCGGCGACAGGCCCATCAGGTTCGCGACCCCGGTGGGCACCGACGGGGGGAGGCCCGACGGGCGCAACTGTTCGACGGAGGACGCAGCCTGGCTGCGGTGCTGGACGACGAGGAGAACGCCCGTCGCGAGAAGCAGCACCGTGCAGGCGACGAGAGCAGGGATGGCGATCCGGGCCCAGCGCGGCCAGCCGGGGCTGACCGCTGTGTCGGGCTGGCCCTCGGCCGGCGGGAGATCAGCGGGGGAGGAGTCCATCGACCCCTCAGCCTACGGGCCGACCGAGGGGGACTTCCACGCGGGGAGGACCGGGCGGGTGCTTCGGGAAGTGGGCGCGC
>JAKAQB010000077.1 GCA_021811865.1 Actinomycetes bacterium
ACATCACCGTCGTCTATCCGTTCCTGCCCGAGCCGGCGCTGACCGCCGGGGGGCTCGACGACCTGCGAGCCGAGTGCGCCGAGACGGCGCCGTTCGAGGTCACCTTCAACCGGGTCGGGCGGTTCGCCACCGTCGTCCACCTCGCCCCGGAGCCGGCGACAGCATTCCGGGAGCTGACCGCCCGCTTCGTCAGGCGTTGGCCGAAAGCTCCTCCCTATGGGGGCGCACACGACGACGTGGTCCCCCACTTGACCGTCGCCGACGAAGAGACCCGAGAGGAGCTCGCGGCGGTCGAGAATGACCTGCAGCCGAAGCTTCCGCTGACCACCCATGTCGATGCGGCGGAGCTGTACGTGTTCGACGGCGGGTGGTGGCAGGTTCGAGAACACCTGGGCTTCGCAGCCCGCTCCCGAAGGGTGTAGACGAGCACTCGGGGCCGAGCGGCACCGGTGGGCACACGCACACGCATGTGCCAGCAAGGCATCGGGGCGGCAGGCCGAGAGCCCGCCAGGTCATCCGACGGTCGTGCCGAGCAGCTGGCCGATCCCGTAGGTGATGCCCATCGCCACCGCACCACCGACGCCGACCCGGGCCATGCCCCGAAGCACGCGGGCGCCGCCAAGGCGCGCCCCGACGGCCCCGAGGACCGCCAGAGCGGCGAGCCCGGTGAGCGCAACCGCCAGGCTGCGCCCCGCGGCTGACGCCAGAGCAGCGGCCAGCAGGGGAATGACCGCTCCGAGCCCGAAGCTGGCGGCCGACGCCATCGACGCCTGCACGGGGCGCGCCCGCCCGGCCGGGGTCTGGCCGAGCTCGTCGCGAAGGTGCGAGCCCAGCGGGTCGGCGGCGTGAAGGGCGGCCGCCACCTCGGCGGCGAGGGACTGGGACAGGCCCCTGTCGCGGTAGATCCTCTGGAGCTCGGCCAGCTCCGCTTCGGGGTTCTCCTTCAGCTCCACCGCCTCCCGCTCCCGGTCGGCGGCCTCGGTGTCGGACTGGGAGGACACCGACACGTACTCCCCGATCGCCATGGCCGCTGCTCCGGCCGTGAGCCCGGCGATCCCGGCCGTCAGCACGGCCGCCCGGCCCGCCCCCGAGCCCGCCACCCCGAGCATGAGGGAGGCCGTCGAGAGGATCCCGTCGTCGGCTCCGAGCACGGCGGCCCGCAGCCAACCTGCCCGGCTGCCCCGATGACGCTCCAGATGCAGGTGCATGACCCCAGTCTGCCAGCGGCGCCGGCGCCACTGGCGTGAAGTCGACCGGCTGCCGGCCGGGCCGGCCGCGGCCGGGCCGGGCCGGGTCCGGCATTGACAAGTTGTTGAATTGTGGCAAACCTACTGGGGTGGCGTCCTTCGTGCTCAACGGAAAGCCAGTCGACGTCAGCGACTCCCACCCACACCTTCTGTCGGCGCTGCGGGAGGAGCTCGGGGTCACCTCCCCGAAGGACGGCTGCTCGCCGTCCGGGCAGTGCGGCTGCTGCACGGTGCTCGTCGACGGGAAGGCGTCGATCAGCTGCCAGCTCTCGCTCGCCCGCGTCGAGGGCAGGTCGCTGCTCACCCTCGAGGGACTGGAGGACGCCGAACGGGAGCGCTTCGCGACCGCCTTCGCCGCCGCAGGCGCCCTCCAGTGCGGCTTCTGCACCCCCGGCATCCTCGTCAGGGTGAAGGCGCTCCTCGACAAGAAGGGCTCGGAGCTCACCCGCGAGGACGCCTCGCGCCACCTCGGGGCGCACCTGTGCCGCTGCACCGGCTACAAGAAGATCCTCGATGCCGTCGAGCTGCTGGCGGCCGGCTCGGTCGCCCAGGCGACTCCGCCCACCGGCGTCGGGACACGGGGTGTCAAGTACGAGGCACCGGAGCTCGCCCTCGGGGACCGTGGCTACGTCGACGACCTGCGCGTCGATCACATGGCGCACGCGGCGCTCCGCCTCTCCGACCACGCCCGTGCCGAGGTTCTGTCGATCGACACGTCCAGGGCCGAGGCGGCTGAGGGGGTGCTCGGGGTCTTCACGGCGGCGGACGTCCCTGGCGAGCTCCGAGTCGGCGTCATCCACACCGACTGGCCCGTCTTCATCCCCGTCGGCGGCGTGACGTCCTACCTCGGCGACGTGCTCGCAGTCGTCGTCGCCGACAGCCGGGAGCTGGCTCGCAGGGCCGCCACCCTCATCGAGGTGGACTACCGGCCGCTCCGGCCGATCACCGACCCGGTGGCGGCCATCGACGACGAGGAGGACGCCGTCTGGGGGCTCGCGGGAAACGTCCTCTCCCGCTCCGCCTACAGGCGCGGAGAGGTCGACGAGGCGCTCTCGCGATCGGCTCACCGGGTGCACGAGGTCTTCCAGACCCAGCGGGTCGAGCACGCCTTCCTCGAGCCCGAGGCGACCCTGGCGGTACCGCTGCCGGACGGGCGGCTCAAGGTCTACTCAGGCGGCCAGGGAATCTGGGACGACCGGGACCAGATCGCGAGCGTGCTCGGCGTGGCGCCCGAGCGGGTCGTGGTCGAGCTCGTCTCGAACGGCGGCGCCTTCGGCGGCAAGGAGGACATGTCCAACCAGGCGCAGACGGCGCTCACCGCCCATCTGCTCGGCCGACCCGTGAAGTGTGTCCTCAGCAGGGAGGAGTCCCTGCTCATGCACCCCAAGCGCCACCCGATCGGACTCGAGTACTGGGTCGGGTGCGATGACGAGGGACGTCTCACGGGCCTGCGGGCCCGGATGGTGGGCGATTCGGGCCCGTACGCCTCGGTCGGCATGAAGGTGCTCGAGCGGGCCGCCGGCCACGCCTCGGGGCCGTACCGGACCGAGGCGATCGACGTCGAGTCGGTCGCCGTGCGCACGAACAACCCGGGCTGCGGGGGTTTCCGCGGCTTCGGTGCCAACCAGGCCCAGTTCGCCATGGAGGGCGTGATGGACCGCCTGGCCGAGCTCGCCGGCCTCTCGGGCCTCGAGATCCGCCGACGCAACGTCATCGGACCGGGTGACGTCTGGGGCCCCGGCCAGGTCATGGACGACGGGGCGGGCGGCGCCGCGCTCTGCCTCGACGCCCTCGCCGAGCGCTACGAGTCCGCCCGCGCCGCCGACAAGGCCGTCGGCATCGGCCTCGGGCTCAAGAACTCCGGGCTCGGGAACGGCTTCGAGGAGGTGGCAAGGGCAGTCGTCCGCTTCGACCGCTCGGGCGCCGTCGAGGTCCGCCACTGCTGGACCGAGATGGGCCAGGGGGTCCACACCGTCGCCCTCCAGGTCGCCGTCGAGGAGCTCGGCGTCGACCCGGGCTCGGTGCGCGTCGTCGTCGACACCACCCGCGAGCTCGGCGCCGGTCAGACGACCGGGTCCCGGGGGACCCTCATGGGCGCCGGGGCGGTGCGCGACGCGTGCCTTACGGCGCTCGGGGACGGCTGCCGCCCCGACGTCGACTACCTCGGCGAGTACCGGGTCGACTGGACGAACGCCCTCGAGGAGGGGCTCGAGCACCCCGTGGTCCACTCGACGTTCGGCTTCGCCGCCCAGCTCGTCGTGGCCGACCGGGAGTCGGGGAAGATCGAACGGGTGGTGGCGGCCCACGACGTCGGGCGGGCGATCAACCCGCTCCTGTGCGAGGGCCAGATCGAGGGCGCCGTGCACATGGGCCTCGGCTACGCCCTGAGCGAGGAGTTCCCGGCCGACGCCGAGGGCAGGCCGACGAACATGACGCTGCGCAGCCTCGGCATCATCCGGGCGAAGGACGTCCCGCCCATCGAGACCATCCTCGTCGAGCACCCCCAGCCGAACTCGCCCTACGGCATCAAGGGCGTGGGCGAGATCGGGCTCGTCCCGACGGCCGGCGCCGTCGCCGCCTGCCTGCACGACCTCGACGGCCGCTGGCGGAACGCCCTGCCGATGCGGCAGGGAGCCGTCGCCGGCGATGGCGACTGAGCCCGGCCCGGGCGAGACCCCGGGACTCGTCTGCGGCCACCACCACCTCTACTCGGCGCTCGCCCGGGGCATGCCCGCACCGCCGCGGGTGCCGAGGAACTTCCCCGAGATCCTCGAGCTCGTCTGGTGGCGACTCGACCGCGCCCTCGACCTCGAGATGATCCGGTGGTCGGCGATGCTCGGCGCCCTCGAGGCGCTCGAGCGGGGCACGACGACCATCGTCGACCACCACTCCTCGCCGAGCGCCATCGAGGGCTCGCTCGACGTCGTGGCGGAGGCCTGCGCCGAGGTGGGCGTGCGGGTGTCGTGCTGCTACGAGGTGACCGACCGCAACGGGGCCGACGGCGCCAAGGCCGGCCTGGCCGAGAACGAGCGCTACCTGCGTGCGGGCGGACGGGGGTTCGTCGGCGCCCATGCCGCCTTCACGCTGTCCGAGCAGACCCTCGAGGCCGTCGCCGGGCTCGCTGCCGACCTCGGGACCGGCGTCCACATCCACGTCGCCGAGGACCGCTCGGATGCGGCGGCGGGCGCCCGCCTCGAGCCGCACGCCCGGGCGGACTGGCTGCTCGCCCACTGCGTCCACCTCGACCGCCCTCTCAGGGGCACGATCGCCCACAACGCCCGGTCGAACATGAACAACGCCGTCGGTTACGCCCGCCCCGCACGCTTCGACAACGCCGTCGTCCTCGGGACCGACGGCATCGGAGCCGACATGCTGGAGGAGTTCCGCCTCGCCTACGCCCGCCTGCGCGAGTCCGACGTCACCGCCATCCCCGCGACGCCCTGGAGCTGGCTCTCCGAGGGAACGGCCCTCGTCCCCGAGGCGGCCGAGGACCGAGTGACGTGGTCGTACTCGCCGGTCGACCCATGGCACCTCGCCTTCACGCCGGGAGTCTCGCCACGCCGGGTCGAGGTCGCCGGCTCGGTCGTGCTCGAGGAGGGAGTGCCGACGCGCGTCGACCCGGTCGAGGTGAGGCGAAGGGCGCGCGAGCAGGCCGAGCGCCTCTGGCGGCGGCTCTGACCACGAGCGCCGCGAAGCCGTCGAAGTACACTCGCCTGGCGTGGCCGTCCAGCTGGAGTTCACCGTCGAGCCCTTCGATCCGGGCGCTCCCGGGCCGCACGTGAAGGCCGCCGAGGATGCGGCCCGGGCGGCAGGCGGCAAGGTCGCGGTGGGCCCGTTCGGAACGGTCGTCACGGGCGAGCTGGGCGAGGTGAGCGATGCGGTCGGCAACGTCGTGCGGGCCGCCATGGCGGCCGGTGCCGTTCGGATCACCCTCCAGGTGAGCACCGGCGACGGCGACGGTGGCTGAACGACCGGCAGCCGGCGGAGGGAGCCGCAGGCGGGCGGGCGGCCCGGCGGGCAGGCGGGCGGCCACGCTCCACCGATCGGCACCCGACGCCGCGGCGGCGGGCGAGCACCCCTTCCTCGCCGCCGTGCGGCCCGTCGTCGAGGCGCTCGGGGCGAGCGTCCTGCCGCCCGGCAGCGGACCGGGCGAGCCCCTCGACATCCCTCTCGTCTGGGAGGGCGAGGTCGTCGGCACCGTCCGCCCGAACGGCCTGAACGGCGCCCTCGACCGGCTGCTCGACAGAGTGGCCGGGGAGCTCGGCGCTCCGCTGGCGGAACTGTCGCGCGAGAACAAGCAGAGGGCGGTCCAGCTCCTCGAGGAACGGGGCGCCTTCACTCTCCGCAAGTCGGTGGAGGAGGCGGCCCAGGCGCTCCAGGTGAGCAGGTTCACCGTCTACAACTACCTGAGCCGCATCGGCGCCGAGAGGACGGCCGACAGCCGGCCCGCCGCCGGGCACTCCTAGAGAGGTGCTCGTCCGGGGCGGGAGCCTCCTCGACCTCGACGGGGAGCGGCGGGGCGACCTCCGGATCGGCGCCGACGGGCGCATCGCGGCGGCAGGGCTTCTCGAGGCGCTCGACGGCGAGGAGGTCGTCGATGCCACCGGGCTCCTCGTCGTCCCAGGCGGCGTCGACGCCCACACCCACCTGCACCTCCCGGTCGGGAACGTCCGTGTCTCCGACGACTTCGAGACCGGGACGGCAGCTGCGGCCGTCGGAGGGACGACGACCATCATCGACTACGTGACCGCCTACCGCGGCGAGGACCCGCTCGAGTCCATGGCGACCTGGAAGCGATGGGCCGAGCCGTCCTCGGTCGACTGGGGCCTCCACATGACCTTCACCGAGGCGGTCGGCGAGGCGGCCGTGGCGCGCTGCGTCGAGGCGGGCATCACCTCGTTCAAGCTCTACATGGCCTACCCCGAGCTGCTGCAGGTCGACGACGGCGTCATCCTCGAGGTGATGCAGGCGGCCTCGCGCCACGGCGGGCTCGTGACCTTGCACTGCGAGAACGGCGGCGCCATCGAGGCGCTCAGGCGGCGGGCAGTCGAGGAGGGCCGGACCGGCGTCATCGAGCACGCCACCACCCGGCCGGCTGTCCTCGAGGGTGAGGCGACGGGGCGTGCCGCCGCGCTGGCGGAGGTCGCGGGCTGTCCCGTCTACGTGGTCCACCTCTCGGCCGCCCCCGCGCTCGAGCAGGTGCGCCGGGCCCGGGAGCGCGGGGTCCAGATCCTGGCGGAGACCTGCCCGCAGTACCTCTACCTCGACACCACCGCCCTCGCCTCCGAGGAGGGCGCCGACTTCGTGTGCACACCGCCGCTGCGTGACCCCTGGCACGTCGAGGAGCTGTGGGAGGGGCTCGGGCGGGGTGAGATCCAGACCGTCGCCACCGACCACTGCCCCTTCTGGCAGAAGGACCGGCGCGCCGGGGTGCGCGGGCGAGAGGAGGGATACGCCGACTTCACCGAGATCCCGGGCGGCCTCCCGGGCATAGAGACGAGGATGAGCCTTGTATGGCAGGGGGTCGTCGCCGGGCGCCTCAGCCGGTCGGACTGGGTGAGGCTGTGCGCCGAGGCGCCGGCCAAGCTCTTCGGGCTCTGGCCGGAGAAGGGCTCGCTCCGTCCCGGGGCCGACGGTGACGTCGTCGTCTGGGACCCTGCCGCCCGGCAGCGTCTCGACGCCTCGGCGCTGCACATGGCGACGGACCATTCACCCTACGAAGGCATGACGGCGACGGGATGGCCGGCGTTCGTCTTCTCACGGGGACGGCGCGTGGCCGAGGGCGGCCGCTTCGTGGGCGAGCCGGGCATGGGGCGCTTCCTCTCCCGGCGCGCCCCCCTGTTTCCGGACGCAGGCTGATCCTTGCCCGCGGGCGCCGCGTGGTTGGGGCGACGCCGGGCCGGGTAGCGCGCGAGCCGAGGCCGCGGGATCCCGCGGCGGAAAGGCGTGTCTCAATGGCGAACGAACTCTCTGGTCGTACCATCGCGTTCCTCACGGCGAACGAGGGCGTCGAGCAGGTGGAGCTGACGAGGCCCTGGCGAGCGGTCGAGCAGGCCGGCGGCACACCGGTCCTGGCCGCCCCGGCGAGGGGCAAGGTGCAGGCCTTCAACCACCTCGACAAGGGCGAGGTCTTCCAGGCCGACCTCTCGACCGGTGATCTGAAGGTGGAGGACTACGGCGGGATCGTGCTCCCCGGCGGGGTGGCCAACCCCGACCAGCTGCGGACCGACGAGAAGGCGGTCTCGTTCGTGAAGAGCTTCTTCCAGGCCGGCAAGCCGGCGGCGGTCATCTGCCACGGCCCCTGGACCCTCGTCGAGGCCGACCTCGTCCGGGGACGCACCCTCACGTCCTGGCCGAGTCTCAGGACCGACATCTCCAACGCCGGCGGGAATTGGGTAGACGAGGAGGTCTTCGTCTGTCCGACCGGGCCGAACGTGCTCGTGACGAGCAGGAAGCCGGACGACCTCGACGCCTTCTGCTCGAAGCTCGTCGAGGTGTTCGCCACAGGCGGCGCCAAGTCGGCAGCCGCCTGAGCCGGGAGTGGGAGCGACCGCCTCGGAGGGCGCCGTGAGCGCTCGTGTTCTGACGGTGTCGACGACATCGGAGTCGAGCCCGTCGGGCGAAGACGCAGGGTCGGTCCCTGGCCACCTAGCGCCGAGGCCACCTCTGGACGGTCAGCTCGGACTGGAGCCGGTACGCATCGGGCTGCGTGGGTCGCTGAGGTCCGGCCAAGGCTCGCGGTACGAGTGGAACGCTCGGTCCCCGTCCAGCCGGCAGGTGCGGCAGCCGGCGTTGTGGAGCAGGCCACACCGATGGCAGAGGTGCCGGGAAACCCCATCCGCGTCGGCGGACAGCTACGGGCAACCGCCGCCGGGCCAGGTTGGTGGCCGCCGACTGAGGCAACGAGAGCTCACGGGTACAAGTAGAAGATCTCGTCTGAGAACTCCAGGCCATAGCCACCGAATCCGGTGATCTGGAACCTGCCGTGGCCGACCACGCCTGCGAGTTCGCCCGTACCCGTTCCGACCGTGCGCACCTCACTCACCAAGACGACCGGCAAGCCGTTGGAGATCGTCCCCGATGCCTCCCCACGCCACTGGTCGGCTCCAGAGCCGCCGGGGAGCGTCAAGGTCTCGGCGAATTGCAGGGCGAAGTGGCCCTGCGCCGTGATCTCTTCGCTCAAGGAACCGGCGATGCTCGCCTGAACGTCATCCACGCCTCCCGGTGCCGGGCAGTACGGGTGCACTCCGTCGAACGGGAACGAGACGATCACCTCGCCGCCCGCCGATCTGCCGATCACCGCTCCGCTCGGACCGAACGACCCCGTGCCGCTGCAGGCCACCGGGCCGCTCGCCGCCCGGGCCGCGCCAGCCAGCACAGGAGCGCCCGACAGGGCACCGACAAGTGGCACTACCGCTAAGAAGCGAAATCTCGACATCTCTCTTCCTTTCTCTTCCTTCTACGGTTTCAGCGTCGAACGAGCAGCTGCTCCACGTCGGCGGTGGCCGCGGCGGTCTGGCTGAGAGACCGGGGGGAGGGACTCATCAGGGTTGCCTCGCCGTGTCGTGCGCGGGGTTGAGGCCCGTCGGCTGGCCCGGCCAGCCGAGCTGGGCGCTCAGACCGGCGGTGTCGTAGTACAAACTTGCACTCACGATCTCGCCGTCTTTGACCTCGTAGAAGACGGCCATCGGTACCCGCACGGCCCGGCCGGTGGGGGCTTCGCCGAAGAGCGAGCCGCTGTGCACGCCTGAGAAGACGAACTGGTAGCCGGCGCGCTCGCCGTCGACGATCAGTGCCACAGGCTCGGCCCTGGCCCCGTCGAAGGCCGCGCCGTAGAAGCCGGCCAGCCACTGGGCCACGTCGCTTCTGCCCCGGTGGGGCTCCGCGGCGGCCGGCTCGTAGAACTCGACAGCCTCGGCCAGCCACTCGCTGCCGTGCTCGCCGAGAAACCCCTCGACCACCTTCCGGGTCTGCACCGCCGACATGGCCACCTCCCTGGGCACCGGGTCTCGTCAGCGCTGACCGTAAGAGGAAGGTGTTCCCGAAGTGTTCCCGCGCGCGGCGAGTTTCAACTGCTCTCTATGACACCCGAGCCCCGCCCATGGTCGCCAGCCTCTCTTCCACAAGCTCGCAGAGACCGGCGTCGCCGGTGTCGGCCGCTGCCTGTCGCGCCCGGGCGGCGTGATCGAGGGCCTCGCGGCCTCGGCCCAGCCGGTGGAGCAGGCTGGCCTGATGGGACAGGCAGCGAGACAGGTGGACCTTGTTGCCCAGCTCGGCCAGCACCGCCTGCTCGCTCCGACGGCATGCGAGCGCACCCTGGAGATCGCCGGTGGCGTCAAGACATTCCGCCAGCTGCCATTGGGCCACTGTCTCCACATAGCGGTCGCCGATACGGCGGGCCGCTCGAAGCGCGCGGCGAGCCTCGCTCTCGGCCTGGGCGGCCGAGCGGGCGGCGAGCAACAGCCCCGAGCGGTGAATGGCCAGGCTGGGGACCAGACGAACGTCCCTGCAGCGCTCGGCGATGGCCAAGGCCCTGTCGGAGGCGGCGAACGCCTGGTCGAGACGACCCGCCGCCTGCAACAGCACCGCGAGCAGATCGAAACAGCGAGACGTGCTCACCTTGTCCTTGGTCGAGGCGAACTGAGCAGCGGCGGCGGCCAGACCCGAAAGGGCAGCGTCGACATCGCCACGGCGGTGGCGAGCCCAGGCAATGTCAGCCCCGAGACGAGCCTGGGCCCACACCGATCTCCCGGCAACCAGGCGCAGCCCACGCTCATAGGTGGCCTCAGCCTGCTCGAAGTCGCCGCGCTTGTAGCACACCCCGCCCAAGGCGCTGCAGCCGGCGGCAAACTCGTTGTTACCCCCTGCCAGCCCAAGCGCCTGCTCGAATGCGGCGGCGGCAGCGTCGAGCTCCAGTCGGTCGCTGCGGATATGGCCGATGTCCATCCACCCCGCAAATGCCGCTCGGCGGAGCTTCCGACGGCGGCTGGCCGGAACCGCCTCGAACGCGGCCAGGGCTGCTGCCAGCAGCTGCAACGCTGAGTCGTCAGCCACCAGGCTGCGCGCAACGTGCCCGGCGTCCAGCCCGGCGCGCGCAGCGGCCTCGGCATAGTCCGCCACCGGCACGGAGCGAAACGCCCCGATGCGGTGGCCGGCTGCCACAAGCTCCCGGCCGGGAAGGCGGTCCAAGGCGTCGGCGATCTGACTGTGCAAGCTGGCCAGGCGCAGCGGGTTCAACCTCGAGAGGGCGGCTTGGCGCCACAAAGGGTGCGACAGACGCAGCCTCCCTCTCGTCCAGACCACGACCGCCGAGGAGACCAGCTCGTCGATCACCCCCGCCGCCAAAGCCCGGTCGAGGCCCAGGGTCTGCTCCAGCTCGGCAACCAGCGCCAAGTCGGTGTGCGGCTCGGCCAGCGCGACGAGCGGCAGGGTCGACCGCGCCCCGGTCGAACACCCTGCCAGCCGCTGCTCGAAGAGCTCCACCACCCGTGCGGGCACCGAGCCGATCTGTTGAGCCGACACCACCCCCCCTGCGGCCACGTGGCGGACCAGCTCGACCAGAAACAACGGGTTACCCCCGCTCCAGCCTCCCACGAGGGTCGCCAGCTCCTCCCGCCGCTCCGGCGCCACCCCCGCCGACTCCAGGTGGCGGCGGGCCAGTGCCTGCGCCACCGACACCTCAAGGCCTCCCAGGCCAAGCACCAACACCTCGTTGGGAAGCACCGGCACCGCACGACCCGGCTCGTCGGTTCGAGCCGACATGAGCAGCGACCACGACCGGGCCGGTCTGGCGGTCACTGCCCGACCAACCAGGTCATGGGTCGCGGAATCACAGCGGTGCACATCGTCAATGACCAACAGCACCGGGGCGGCCGCAGCCAGGCGATCCAACAAACCGGCCAGATCCGCCGCAAGGATCGGCAGTGCCCAGCGGACCTCTGATCGTCGACGACCGCCCGTCCTGAGAAGCGCCCGGATGGAAGCAGGGACCCCCACCCCCGATGGAGCCGAGCCCAGCACATCGGCCAATGCCGCCCGCAAAGCCGAATAGGGCACCAGCTCGTCGCCGGCACCGGCCACCGCCCAACCCACCCGCCAGCCCTGTTGGCGCAGCGAGGCGGACACCGCCTCCAGGATCGCCGTCTTGCCGATCCCCGCCAGCCCCGACACCAACACCGCCCCCCCGGCGTGGTCCTCGGCCCCGCGCAGCCATCCCAGCATCGACTTCATCTCAGCGTCGCGCCCCAACAGGCCACCCCCGACACCCATCGGCTCGGGGGCGACCGGGAAGAGACCCCGAACCGCGTCTTGGAGCTGGGCCGAAGGACTCGCACCGGCATGCCGGGTCAGCTCGGCGCGGCACGCCCGGTACACCTGGACGGCCCGGGCGTCCGCCCCGGTCCGGCGAAGAGCCCCGATCAGGCCGACCGCAACCTCCTCGTCGGAGCGGTCCACCTCGAAGGCACTCTCCCACCCCTCCGTCGATCCCGACGCCGACTCGATCTCCTCCGCCAAGGCCACCCGCCCAGCCCTCACCAGCTCCCCGAGCTGCCGGCGCGGACTACCCACCCAGTCGGCGTCCGCTTCGCCTGGCAGCAGCGGCGACACTCGCTCCAACTCCCTCTCGAGCAGCCGTCGCCTTGCCGCCCCGGACCCCATCCCCAACACCGAGCGCAACCCGCCACGAACCTCGTCCAGGTCGGTTCCCACCTCGCCGCCCAGGCGCAAATAGGCGCCTTCGGCCACGATCGCCCTCGCCCCCAACACCTCGCGGGCCTGGCTCAACGCCTTGCTCACCGCCCGCCGGCACTGCTCGGGGGGAGCGTCAGGCAGCACCGCCCCCGCCGCCTCGACCCTGGTGACCCTGTGCCCCTCTGCCATCAACAGCAGCTGCACCAGCCGCCGAGCCGGAGGGCGCGGCCAGCCCTCCACCTCTCGCTCCTCCACCCACACCGCGAAAGAACCCAGCAGCCGCGCCGACACAGGCGGCGGACGACTCTCTGCGTCGCCCACCTTCGTCGGCGGCGTGAGGACGACAGCCCCCGCACCCACAGCCCCGAAGTATGACCACCTTGGAGAGATAGTCAAGACCTGTGGGCGCCAGAGCCCGGCTCGGGCCTCTGGCCCGGTGCTCAGTTGTGGCAGCCAGGAAAGTGACGGCGATCAAGAGACCGCCCGGGCCGGCGACCGGCCTTCGGGTGCAGGAACGGGCTCGTGGCGTGGCCGGACAGGTAGTTCTTCGCCTCGGCAGCGAAGCGGTGGTCGGCGACATAGGCCGTGGCCGCCAGTGCGTCCCGCTCGACAGGGGGCACCTCGGGCGGCGGCAGGACGGCGGCCGAGACTGCTGCCGTCACCACGAGGACGAGGACAGCCGAGGGCCGGAGACGGCGTGCACGCCGGGTGCAGAAGCCGGCCGAGGAGAGCCGGCCCCGGGCGCGCAGCCCGTCGAAGAGGTCGTCGCCGATGAGGTATCCCGAGATGACGACGGAGACGTCTACGCCGGCACAACCGCCGCCGACCCCGGGGCACGCCGGCGCGGAAGGCGACCACGGCCAGGACGGCGAGCGCACGAAGGCACTCGACGTCGGACGGCTTGGCCGGGCATCCGGCCTACCGGTCGTCGGGTCCCGGCCCGTGCGGGCGCAGCTGCATCGGTGGACGCCATGGCGACCCGATGCCCCCGAGGAGCGCCGAGGCCCACGGCGGTCGGGCAGGCCGACAGGCTCTCGGCGTGGCGCGCCCTCGCGGTGTCGTCCCGACCGCCTGCAGCCCTCGCCCGGTTCTGGCCGGGGCACGCCGTTGGCGGCGGTGAGAGAACAGCGATCCACCCCGGTGCGGTCCGGAAGAGTGTCGGAGCAGGGCGGTGAGCCGCCATGGACGGCGACGGTCCGCGGTCGGCCATGCCACCGGGCCGGAGGGGACCAGCCCGGTCGTGGTGGGCTCAGGCCGCTCGGTCTGCTCGGAGCGAGCCCGACGGGGACGGGGCGACCCGAGCCCACGACACCACCGGCCGCCCCCTCAGCCGTAGTACCAGTTCGACCACTCGGGGAACCCGAAGGTCTGCTGAGGCTGCCACCCGTGCAGCGTGCTCTTCACGACCGAGATCTGGTTGGCCCAGGTGGGGAACCAGAGAGCGGCCACCTGGCGTGAGATGTAGTTCTGGTAGGCGTAGAGAGGAGCGAGCCCGGACACCCGGTGCGTTCGCCTTGATCAGCGCGTCAGCCTGCTTGGAGCTGAAGCCCCCGCCCCAGTAGTTGCCCGTGCCGAACGACTGTCCTCCCGTCGGCTCGACGTCCGTGTCGCCGTAGTCCCAGAGCCAGTTGGCGAACATCTTGATCCCCCAGTTGCACGGCGGGGAACCCGGGCAGACGCCGCCGAGGGAGTACATGGTCGGGACGGTCTGGGGGCTGAGCACGATGTCGATGCCGGCCTTGGCTGCGGCCGACTGGAACGCCTCGACCTGGGCGGCGAGGGTCAGCGACTGAGCCTGGTAGAGCCGCCGGTCGGCCCTGGAAGGGGTGGTCACCCTCGTCGTCACCGGGCCAGACCCGCACGGCTGCGCCGTGTGCGAGGACGTTGACGATCGCCTGCGACGCCAGGTAGCGCAGCGGCTCCGGCTCCCAGGGGCGAGCCCGGTGGCCGACCCACGGCAGCGTCACGAGATCACTGTCGTGGCCGAGAACGAGGTCCGCGAGCGTGCGGCCGGAGATGTTGGACGCGACGAGCCCATGACCCGAGTAGCCGCCTGCCCAGCCGAAGCCGGTCGACCGCTCGTAGTGGACACTCATGCACCAGTCTCTCGGAACGGCGAGCGGGCCACCCCAGTGGTGCGTGACGGCCGCATCGCCGGCCGCCGGGAAGTGCCGACGGATCGTCGCCTGCAGACGCTCGTATACGCCGGCGTTGCGCTCCCTCGCCTCATCGATCGGCTTGTCGAGGTGGTAGGGCGCGCCGCGGCCGCCGATCGCGATCCGGCCGTCGGTCGTGCGCTGCGCATAGAAGAAGAGGTGGTGCTTGTCCCGGATGGTCAGCCCGTCACGCCAGCCGAGCTCCCGCCAGGTCGCCTCCGACAACGGCTCGGTCGCGATCATCAGGCTGTAGAGGGGGAGGTAGCGGCGCTTCTCTCCCGCCAGCTCGGTGGTGTACGACTCCGTGGCGCGAAGGACGTGGTCCGCGGTCAGTGTGCCCTGGCGGCACCGCACCCGCCCCGGGACGACCTGCAGCGCCTCGGTCCGCTCGAA
>JAKAQB010000017.1 GCA_021811865.1 Actinomycetes bacterium
CGCCGCCCCGCCGGCCGCCGCCCCGGCCGCCGGCCCGCCGGCCCGTCGCCGCCTGGCGAGGACCCCCGTTCCACGTACTGGCGGGGCAGGACGCCGTCGCCGATGTCGGGCCGCGGCCATCCGGAATGTGACGTCGTATTGCTCGGCACGTCCCGATCTTCACAGGCGCAGGGCTCTCGTGTTGGCAGGGGAAGGTGAAGGCACGGTACGAAAGCCAGGGCAGGGGTGGGCGTCTGGCTCCCGCGGTCGGTACGGTACGGATGTGACCCGGGCGCTGGCTCCCCGAGCGTTGCCCGCCGGGGGCAGCCGAGCCCCGGGGGCCGGGACGCGCCTGCACGGCCTGGTGGTCACCGCCCGCCCCCGTCATTGGGTGAAGAACGTGCTCCTCTTCGCCGCTCCCGGCGCGGCCGGCGTGCTCGGCCAGGCCGGGCCGCTGGCGCGTGCCGCTCTGGCGTTCGTGGCGTTCTGCGCCGTGTCGAGCGGGACGTACTTCGCCAACGACGCCCTCGACGCCGAGGCCGACCGGGCCCACCCCGTGAAGCGGGACCGCCCGGTGGCGGCCGGTCTCATCAGTCCTGCCGCCGCCCTGGCCGTCGCCGCGGCCCTGGTGGCGGCGGGCACGGCGCTGGCGGCGGCGGTGTCGTGGCGGCTCGCCGTCGTCGTCGGCGTGTACATCGTGGTGCAGGCCGCCTACAACATCAAGCTGAAGCACCTCGCCGTGTGGGACCTGTCCTGCGTAGCCTCCGGGTTCGTCATCCGGGCGGTCGCTGGTGGGGTGGCTGCCGCTGTGCCGGTCTCGCAGTGGTTCCTCATCGTCGCCACCTTCGGCAGCCTGCTCATGGTCACCGGCAAGCGACTGGCCGAGCAGCTCGAGCTCGGAGACGACGGCGCCACCCACCGCCGGACCCTCCAGCAGTACAGCGCCGGGTTCCTCAGGACGGTGCTCGCCATCTCCTGCGGCGGGATGATGCTCGGTTACGGCCTGTGGGCCTTCGACCTGCAGACCGCCCACCGCCATCATGCCGACCCGCTGTGGTTCGAGCTGTCGATCGTTCCCATGCTGATCGCCGTGCTGCGCTACACCTTCCTCGTCGAGCAGGGCCACGGGGCGCGGCCGGAGCGGCTGGCGTTCTCGGACCGCTCCCTGCAGGTGCTCGGCGTCGTCTGGCTCGCCTTGTTCACCACCGGCGTGTATGCCCACTGAGCTCTCGCCGCCCCCCGAGCTGCTGTCGGGGTGGGGCCGCACCGCCCCTTCCGCCGCCGCCGTCGTCCGCCCCCGCTGCCGGGAGGAGGCGGCCGCGGCCGTGGCGTCCGCCGGCGGGCGGGGGCTCGTGGCCCGCGGCCTCGGCCGCAGCTACGGCGACGCCGCCCAGTGCGCCGGGGGCGTCGTGCTCGACCTGACCGCCCTGGACCGGATCCTCGAGGTCGACGTCGAAGGGGCCGTGGCGCGCGTCGAGGCGGGCATCAGCCTGGACCAGCTCATGCGCAGCCTGGTCCCGCTCGGCCTGTGGCCGGTCGTGACGCCCGGCACCCGCCAGGTGACCGTCGGTGGTGCCATCGCCTCCGACATCCACGGCAAGAACCACCACCGGGACGGTACCTTCGCTGCCCACGTACGCTCCATGGTTCTAGCCACCCCCGCCGCCGGCGTCGTGACCGTCGGCCCGGACGACGACGGGGAGCTGTTCTGGGCGACGGCGGGCGGGATGGGCCTCACCGGCGCCGTGCTGGAGGCGACCATCGGCCTGCTCCCGGTAGAGACGGCATACGTCAAGGTCGACACCGAGAGGCTGGCCGACCTCGACGCCCTCCTCGCCCGCATGGTCGAGGCAGACGCCACCCACCGCTACTCCGTGGCGTGGGTGGACTGCCTGGCGCGCGGCGCCGAGCTCGGCCGCTCCGTGCTCGACGTCGGCGACCACGCCGGCGCAGATGACCTCCCAGCCGGGTGGCGTGCCCGCCCCGAGGCCCGGCGGTTCTCTCCCCGCTCCCGCTTTTCCGCCCCGCCGGCGGTGCCCGGCAGGCTGCTCAACCGCTGGAGCGTCGCCGCCTTCAACGAGCTGTGGTATCGCAAGGCCCCTCGCCGGGCGGAGGGCCACCTCGTGCCGCTGGCCGCCTACTTCCACCCCCTCGACGCGGTCCGGGACTGGAACCGGCTGTACGGGCCGCCCGGCTTCGTGCAGTACCAGCTCGTCGTGCCAGACGGGGCCGAGGCGACGGTGAGGGCGGCGCTGGAGGCGTTCTCCGCTGCCCGGGCCGCTTCCTTCCTGGCGGTGCTGAAGCGCTTCGGCCCGGCCAACCCCGGTCCCCTGTCGTTCCCCCGTGCCGGCTGGACGCTCGCCCTCGACCTGCCGGCGACGGCGCCGGGACTGGCGGCGCTGCTCGACGGCCTCGACGAACAGGTCGTCGCCGCCGGCGGGCGCGTCTACCTCAGCAAGGACGCCCGGCTGCGCCCCGACCTCCTCGCGCAGATGTACCCGCGGCTGCCAGCGTGGCGGCGGGTCCGCGACCGCGTCGACCCGCATCGGCGGCTGCGCTCCGACCTCGACCGTCGCCTCGGCCTTTCTGCCCCGCCGCTGGGGGCGGCGGCATGAGGGACGCTCTCGGCGCAGTGCAGACCGTCCTCGTCCTCGGCGGTGCCTCCGAGATCGGCGTGGCGGTGGCAGCGACACTGGCCCGCCCGCGGGGCGCGTCGGTCGTGCTCGCCGGGCGCCACCCCGCTGCGCTCGCCGACGCCGCCCGCAGCGTCGCTGGGGCCGGGGCGGCGAGGGTCGAGACCATCCCGTTCGACGCCCTCGACACCGACGCCCACGACTCCGTCGTGGAGCGGGCCGCCGCCCTCGTCGGCGATCTCGACGTGGTGGTCCTCGCGTTCGGCGTGCTCGGTGACCAGGCCGCCGATGAGGCCGGCGGCGCCGGGGCGGTCCTCGTGGCGCGCACCAACTACGTAGGCGGGATGTCGGCCGGGCTGGCCGCCGCCCGCCGCCTCCGGGCACAGGGCCACGGGACGCTCGTCGTGCTCTCCTCCGTCGCCGGCGAGCGGGTCAGGCGTGCCAACTTCGTGTACGGCTCGTCCAAGGCCGGCCTCGACGGCTTCGCCCTCGGTCTCGGCGACGCCCTGGTCGGCTCCGGCGCGCGGGTGCTCGTCGTCCGTCCCGGGTTCGTCCGGGGCCGGATGGCCGCCGGCAGGAAGCCGGCGCCGCTGGCGACGACCCCGCAGGCCGTCGCCGCCGCCACCGCCGCCGCCCTCGCCTCCGGGCGGGAGGTCATCTGGGTCCCGGGCGGGCTGAGGTGGTTGTTCGCCGCCCTGCGCCACCTGCCGCGGCCGCTGTGGCGACGGCTGCCCATGGGCGGCTGAGGGCCGGGCCCGCTGCCACCACAGCCGGCCGCCACCCCGGCCCGTCGGGGGCGCCAGCGCCTTCTGTGAGTGAAAACGTCACACCCTGTGCACTTTTCACTCACACTTCCACCCGCCAGCGCGCCGCCGCCCGCATCCGGGCGGGGTCGCGGACGTCCGCTGCGATCACCAGGCGGCGGCCGCGAGGGCCTCGACGCGGGCCTGGAGCTCGTCGAGCCAGTCCTCGTGCTGGGGTTTCATGAGCACGCTGCGGAGGATCGTGACCTCGGCGGGCGCCGGCCCGAGGTCGGGGTGGCGTGCAGCGAACGACGGGCCGTCGATGCGGAGCGTGCTCAGCCACACCGGGTCGGGTCCGACCATCCCGTCGGCGAGGATGCGCTGCGCAGCGGCCGTGACCCGTCGAGGATCGGCGGCTTTCCCCACTGGCAGGTAGGTGACGATGTCCAGCTCCGGAGGAGCGTGCAGCCGCAGCCGCCTGCTGCCCTCCAGCCGCGCCGCCCACCCCTCGGCAGCGCGCCGGCTGGCCGCCAGGATCGGCCCGATGCCCCGGTCGGCCTGCAGCGGCAGCACCCGCAGGGTCAGCCACAGCGCCGCCGCCGCCGCCCCCGCCCGTGAGCACTCCAAGCTGATCTCCCCCAGGTGAAGCTCCTCGGAGGTGAAGTAGGTGTACGGCGAGTCGTGGTGGTACAAGGCGCCCACCCCCGGGTCAGCGAACAGCACGGCGCCGCACCCGTAGGGCTGCAGCCCGTGCTTGTGCGGGTCGACGACCACCGAGTCGGCCCCGGCGACGGCCCGCAGCGAAGCGGCCGTTGACCGCGCCAGCAGGTCGTCCCACGCCAGCAGCGCGAAGAAACCGCCGTAGGCCGCGTCCACGTGGACCCTCACCCCGTAGCGCTCCCGCAGGTCGAGGGCGCCGGCGACGTCGTCTACGGCTCCGAGCCCCGTCGTCCCAGCCGTGACCACCAGGGTGCCGACGTCACCCTGCCGGCACGCCTCTTCGGCGGCGCCCATGTCGATGCGGCCGTCGGCGTCCACCGCGACCACCGTCGCCGGCACACCGAGCACCTGGCACATCCGGCCGTGGGTGTAGTGGGCGTTGGCCCCGTACGCCACGCGCAGGCCCGGGCGCAGCTCCCGGCCCACCCACAGCGCCTCCAGGTTGGCGATGGTGCCGCTCGAGGTGAGGTGCCCGAGGCAGGGCCGGGGGAGGTGCAGCATGGCCGCCAGCTCGGCCACCACCTCCTTCTCCATGGCCGAGGTGACCGGGCCCCCGTCGAGGGCGTGGTTGTTGGGGTTCACGAGCAGCGCCGCCACGTAGCCGGCGACCGCCACCGGGTGGGGCGGCTCGAGCATCTGACCGGCGAAGCGCGGATGGAAGAAGGGGAAGTTGCCGTCCATCCGCTGCCCGAACTCGGCCCACGCCTCCGCAAACGCTCCAGCGTCCACCTCAAGGGCGGGGTGGGTCGGGTTGCCGCCCCACCGCCCCTGCCAGGCCGCGATCAGCTCGTGCGCCTGGGCGAGGAGCCGGTCAACCGGCGGCGTCATCGTCTCCCGATCCGGTGACGGACCCCCCGGCGGTGCACGGCCCGCAGGTCCCGACGATCTCCACGGTGTGGCGGATCTCGCCGAAGCCGTGGCCGGCGGCGACGCGCTCGGCCCACCGCTCCACCTCCGGCCCCTCGATCTCGACCGTCCGCCCGCACTCCCGGCACACCAGGTGGTGGTGGTGGCCGCCCGTCTGGCAGCGCCGGTAGAGGGTCTCGCCGTCATCGGCGCGCACGGCGTCGACCTGCCCGGCGTCCGCCAACGCCCGCAACTGGGTGTAGACGGTCGTGAGGCCAACGTTCTGGCCCCGGTCCCGCAACTCGCCGTACAGATCCTGGGCGGAGTGGAAGCCGTCGACCGACTCGAGCAGGGCCGCGAGGGCTCGCTTCTGGCGGGTCGAGCGCTCCTGGGGCGAGCGGCGGGAGCTCATCGCACCAGCATCCGGCACGGCGTCACAGCCGGTCAAGACAATCCGCATCCGCATCCGTAACCATTTCTGGTAGCTTACCGGTAATGGGTTCCGACAAGATCGCCGCCGGGAGGAGCGAGGTGGGCCGGCAGGTCGCGCTGATGGTCAAAGGTCGCAGGAGGGGAGGCGCCCGCCGCCTCCTCGCGGCACTCGCTGCTTCGGGCGTCCTTGCCGGCACCCTGGCCGGCTGCGGCGGCGCCCCCTCGGCAGCGCCCGGCCCGGCGAAGCGGATCCTCGTCGTGGCCGGCGAGAACCAGTACGGCAACGTGGCAGCGCAGGTCGGTGGGCGCTGGGTGAAGGTCGACTCGGTCGAGTCGAACCCGTCCGTCGATCCACACACCTACGAGCCCAGCCCCGCCGTCGCGTCCGAGGTGGCCGCCGCCCGGTTGGTGATCCAGAACGGGGTCGGATACGACCCGTTCCTCAACCGCCTGGAGTCGGCCAGCTCGGGGGCGCACCGCCGGGTGATCGATGTCCAGGAGCTCCTCGGGCTGTCGGCGAGCACGCCTAACCCCCACCTCTGGTACGACCCCCGCACCATGCCGGCCGTGGCCGACGCGATCGCCACCGACCTCGGGCGGATCTCACCGGCGCACGCCGCCCAGTTCACTGCCGCCGCCGCCCGCTTCGTCGCCGCTCTCGCTCCGTGGAACCGGGCCATCACCGCCTTCCGCCACGGCCACCCCGCTGCGACGGCGGTGAGCACCGAACCCGTGGCCGACTACCTGCTGTCGGCCATGGGGATAGCCAACCTCGCCCCGTTCCGGTTCCAGGCGGACGTGATGAACGGCGTCGACCCGACGCCACAGGACATCGGCCTCATGAGGCGGCTGCTCGCCCAGCACCGGGTGGACTTCCTGGCCTACAACGAGCAGGTCGTCGACCCGCTCACCGCCTCCCTGCGCTCCGCCGCCGTGCACGCCGGCGTCCCCGTCGTCGCTGTGTACGAGACCATGCCCGTTCCCGGCTACGACTACCAGACCTGGATGCTCGCCGAGACCCACGCCATCGCCCGGGCGGTCACGCAGCGGGCCTCCACCACCCACCTGTGAACCCTGACGTGAGCGTGCTTCCCGCCGGCGCCGTCGGATCCCCGTCCCCTCCTGGGGACGGGGATCCCGTCCTCGCCGTGGAGGGGGTCAGCGTCTCTTTGGGCGGCCGCGCCATCCTCGACCACGTCGGCTTCACGGTCGCCGCCGGCACGTTCACGGGACTGATCGGTCCCAACGGCGCAGGCAAGACCACGCTGCTGCGGGTCGTGCTCGGCCTGCTGCGCCCGGCGACGGGGCGGGTGCTGCTCGCCGGACAGACGCCCGGCGGCCGGGGATCCTCGGTCGGCTACGTGCCCCAGAAGGTGTCGCTCGACCCGGACCTGCCGTTGCGCGCCCGCGACCTCGTCGCCCTCGGCCTGGACGGCAACCGCTTCGGGCTCAGGCGACGGTCGGCCGACCAACGCGCGCTGGTCGACGATGCGCTGGCTGCGGTCGGCGCCGACCGCTTCGCCGGCGCCCGCGTCGGGCGGCTGTCGGGGGGCGAGCAGCAGCGCGTCCTCATCGCCCACGCCCTCGTCGCCCGCCCCCGGCTGCTGCTCCTCGACGAGCCGCTCGCCAACCTGGACCTCCGCAGCGCCCAGGACGTGGTCGCCCTGCTCCGCTCCGTCACAACCGACGACGGTGTCGCCGTGCTGCTCTCCGCCCACGAGATGAACGCCCTGCTGCCCGTCACCGACCGCGTCGTGTACCTGGCCGCTGGCCGGGCGGTGAGCGGCACCGTCGATGAGGTCATCCGCAGCGACGTGCTCTCCGCCCTCTACGGCCAGCCGATCGACGTGCTGCGCTTCGCCGGCCGGGTGCTCGTCGTCGCTGGCGAGCCGGCCGGGCGCTGAGCCGTGCACACCCTGTTCGCCCCGGGGCTATTCGCCAGCGCGCAGGTCCGCACGGCCCTGGCGGTCGGCGGGGTCGTGGCCGTGGTGTCGGCCGTGGTCGGCGTGCTCACCGTCGTGCGCGGGCAGAGCTTCGCCGGCCACGCCCTCACCGAGTCGGCGGCGACCGGCGGGGCCGGCATGTACCTCGCCGGTGTCAACCCGCTGGTCGGCTTCGTCGCCGGGGCGGTCGCCGGCGCCGCCTCCATGCAGGCGGTCGGGGTGCGCAACCTCCGCGGCCGGGACCTGGCGACCGGGATCGTGCTCGGCGCGTCGATCGGGCTGGCGGCGCTGTTCCTGTACCTGGACACGACGGTGGTGGCGGCGACGGGAGCGACGCAGCAGATCCTTTTCGGGTCGATCTTCGCCACCGCTCCCGGCACGGTGGTGCTCGTGGCCGGTTTTGGCGCCGGGGCGGTCCTGATCGTCGCGGTCGTGGCCCGGCCGCTGCTGCTCAGCTCCCTCGACCCCGACATCGCCGCCGCCCGGGGGGTCCCGGTGCGGCTCGTGGCCGCCGCCCACATGCTCGCCCTGGCCCTTGCCGTCGGGCTCTCGTCCGTGGCGGTCGGCGCCATCTTGTCCACCGCCCTGCTGGTCGGGCCGGCAGCGGCGGCGCTGCGCATCACCGCCCGGCTCGGCCGGGCCGTGGCCATCGCCTCCGCCGTGGGAGTGGGCTCCACCTGGGCCGGCGTGGTGCTCTCCTACGACAGCGCCACCTGGTTTGCCGGCGGCAACGGCATCCCGGTGAGCTCACTCATCGTGGGCGTCGTCATCGTTGCCTACCTCGCCACCGGCACGGCCGTCCGCCTCGTTCCACGGCGGTAGGGCTGCCGCCGTGTTCTCCCCGTTCATGACCAACGCTTGGGTCGCCGGCACGCTCGTCGCCGTCGTCGCCGGGGTCGTCGGCTTCTTCGTCGTGCTGCGCTCGTCGGCCTTCGCAGCCCACGCCATACCCAACGGTGCCTTTGCCGGGGCGGCCGGCGCGGCGCTGGCCGGCGTGGACACCCTCGTCGGTCTCGGCGTGTTCGCCGCCCTGGCCGCGCTCACCATCGCCGCCCTCGGCCACCGCGCCCGCCGAGACGTCGCCACCGCACTGACCCTCGTGCTCCTGCTGGCGCTCGGGGACGCCTTCTTGGCCCAGACGAGCGCGTACGCGAACGCTGTGTTCGCGCTGCTGTTCGGCCAGATCCTCGGTGTGGGCAGCGGGGACCTGCCGGTGGTGGCCGGGCTGGCCGGCGCCAGCGTCGTCGCCGCCGCGGTGCTGGCCCGGCCGCTGCTGCTCGCCTCCGCCGTCCCCGACATCGCCGAGGCCCGGGGCGTTCGCCTGGCGGCAATGGACCTCGCCTTCCTGCTGCTGCTGGCGCTGGCCACCGCTGTGGCCGTTCCGGTGGTCGGAGTCCTGCTGATCTTCAGCCTACTGATCGGACCGCCGGCGGCGGCCCGGGCCGTCGTGCGCAGCCCGCTGCCCGCTGTGCTCCTCTCCGTGGCGCTGGCGGCCGTCACCGTGTGGGCCTCGATCGCCGCCTCCTACCTGACCAACTGGCCCGTCGGGTTCTTCGTCGGGGCGCTGAGCGCGGGTGTGTACGGGGCTGCCCGGCTGGCGGCGTGGGCGGCGGGGCGGGCGGGCCGGGCGGGCCGGGGGCGTGCTGCCGCCCGGGCCTGCCGGTAGAGTCCGCCTGGCCGGGCGCGTGCTGCCGCCCGGGCCTGCCGGTAGAGTCCGCCTGGCCGGGGGCGCACGGTCCCCGCATGGGGAGGTGCCCGTCATGGACGTGGAGACCATCGACCAGAGTTACGCGGAGTTGGAGCAGGAGAGCCAGCAAACGGTCCAGGCGATCAGCACCCTCGCCCAGAAGCTGCAGGTCGCCGGCGACGCCGGCGACGGCAACGCCCGCGGTTGGCTGCTCGACCTCCGCGAGATCGCGGTCAGCCTCCGCGACGAGCAGACCAAGGTCGCCGGCCTGCTGCAGTCGCTCCACGACTTCACCGTCAACCACCTTGGCGGGCAGGACCCGGCCTCGGCTCCTCCTTACCAGGCGCCGGCGCCCCAGCCGTCGTACCCGGCGCCCCAGCCGTCGTACCCGGCGCCCCAGCCGTCGTACCCGGCGCCCCAGCCGTCGTACCCGGCGCCCCAGCCGTCGTACCCGGCGCCCGGCGGCTATGGCCAGGGCGGCTTCGGGCAGGGCGGCTTCGCCCCGGGCGGCTTCGCCCCGGGCGGCTTCGCCCCGGGCGGGGGCATGCTCCAGCGGTTCCTCGGCGGCGGCTTCGGCCGGGCCATCGCCATGGGCGCCGGCTTCGGCATCGGCGACGACATCATCAAGTCGATCTTCTGAGACCGAGCTCGCCCCCTCCGGGCGCCCTCACGGATTCCCCACCTACCGGCACAGCGCCGTCACCTACGGCTTCCAAGGGTGACGGCGAGTGCGAAAGGGAACCAACCGCCCCTGGCCCGCCGAGCAGGGTTTGGGCACGGCCCGGCGACTTACCGCAACGGTGGTGGGAGGTGCCGGAGCAGGCGCGGTGCCACCGGCCGGCGTCGTGGGCACCGAGCCCGGCCTGTCCACGGCACCGCAGCCGCCTGTGAGCATCGTGCCCATGTAGACGACCGCGTTCGCGCTCGAGAGATCTCGCGGCCTGTGGTGATCCGGAAGGACCGGCAGGGTCGGCAATGGGGCCATCGCCATCGCGATGTTTGGGCAGTTGACCGCGATAATCGCGGTCAACTGCCCAAACAACGTGACGGAGCCCGCCTTCGGTTCCGCTCGGGCACTCCGCTGCCCGCTGCCCGCTGCCCGCTGGCCGGGCGGCACCGGCTTGGCCGCACTCCTGGCGGCGAAGGACCGGCCCACGACTGGGCGGGGACAGGTGGGAGGGGCTACAGCTCGCTGGCGGCGACCAGGCCCTCGAGGACGGCCTCCTCCACCGAACGCGGGGAGAGGCAGTCGCCGATGCCGACCGCCGGCGCCCCAGCGGCGCGCAGTTCGTCGAGCAGGGCATCCTCCGCGCTGTGGCCGCAGGCGACGACCGCTCCGGCGATGCCCTCCACCAGCACCGGGTCACCGGTGAGGACGTGCTGGAGGTAGACGGTGTCGTCGTCGATGCCGTAGGGGCGCACGAGCGGCACCACCTCGATGCCGGCCCGGTGCAGGGCGGCGAGCTGGGCGTCGCGGACGTACTGCTGGAGGCGGTCGGCGGCGTGGTAGCCGCGCGCCGCTAGGGTGACGCTGCGCCCGGCGGCGGCGAGCAGGCGGGCCACGCCCACCCCCACCCAGTCGCCGCGCCAGTCGACGACCACGATCCGCCCCCTGGGCGCCGCCTCCGGGGAGCGGATGACCTCCCACGCGTCGGCTACCCACGGCTCGCCCATCACCTCGAGCGCCGGCCGGTAGGGCTGCGCCCCGGTGGCGACGACCACCACGTCGGGCGACTCGCCGGCCACGAAGGCGGCGTCGGCGCGGCAATGGAAGCTGACCTTCACCTCGGAGCGGACCACCTCCCGGTAGAGGTTGTCGGCCGCCCCGCCGAACTCGTCGCGCCCGGGAAGGCGCTGCGCCAGCAGCACCTGGCCGCCCGGGCGGCCCGAGGCCTCCACGAGATGGACTTGGTGACCGCGCTCGGCGGCGACCGACGCCGCCTTCATGCCCGCCGGCCCGGCGCCGACGACGAGCACCGAGCGGGGCTTCGCCGCCGGCGCCCGGCGGCCGTAGCGGCGTTCCCGGCCTGTCTCGGGCCGCTGTATGCAGGAGATCGGGTAGCCGGCGTGGAAGTGGCCGATGCAGGCCTGGTTGCAGGCGATGCAGGCCCGGATGTCTTCCAGGCGGCCCTCCGCCGCCCGCCTGGGCATCTCCGGGTCGGCGATCAGGGCGCGGGTCATCGCGCAGGCGTCGGCCTGGCCGCCGGCGAGGATGCGTTCTGCGTCCTGCGGCTGGTTGATCCGCCCGGCGACGATCACCGGGACTCCGACGGCTGCCTTGAGCCCGGCCGCCGCGGGCGCCACGTAGCCGTTGGCCATGCCCATCTCCGGGACGATGTGGTCGGAGCCCCCGAGGGTGGCAGACGTGCCCGTCGTCACGTTGAGGTAGTCGACGAGGCCCTCCTCAGCGAGGGCCACGGCGGCGGCGAAGGCGGCCTCTGCCGGCAGGCCCGACGGCTCGCGCTCGTCGAGGGAGATGCGCATGCCTACGACGGCGCCGGGACCGGCGGCGGCACGGCAGGCGGCCAGCACCTCGCGCACGAAGCGCAGGCGCCCCTCGTCGTCGCCGCCGTAGGCGTCGTCGCGGCGGTTGGTGCCGGGGTTGAGGAACTGGGCCGGTAGGTACCCGTGGCTCGCCACCACCTCGACGCCGTCGAGGCCGGCACGCACCAGCCGGCCGGCCGCTGTCCCGTAGCTGTCCACCAGCTCCTCCACCTCCGCCGGCCGCAGCGGGCGGGGCATCACCCGGAAGCGCTCGTTGGGGACGGCGGAGGGGGCGAGGGCGACCGGCATGGTGCCGTCGTCGGACTCCATGATCTCCCGTCCGGGATGGAACAGCTGGCCTACCAGGACGGTGCCGTGCGGCTTGATGGCTTCGGCGAGCGCCCGGTAGCCGGGCAGGCACGTGTCGTCGTGGGCCATCAGGTTGTGGGCGGTGTAGTGCGCCGTCGGGTGCACGCCGGCGACCTGGACGATGATCAGCCCGGCGCCGCCGGCGGCCCTGGCCTCCTGGTAGGCGACAAGCTGGTCGGTGACCCTCCCGTCGTGCACCATCACGGTGTCGTGGCCGGAGGACACGATCCGGTTGGCCAGGGTCGCCGTGCGGATCGTGAGTGGGGAGAAGAGGTGCGGGAACCAGGTTGTGCCCTCGGCGACCATGGCCGGACGCTACTCCCTGCGGCGCCGCCGGCCGGTTCCTCCGGCGCCGCCGGCCGGGCCCTCGAGCGCTACCCGCGCTCCAGCCGCCAGCGCAGTGTCGGTCCCCGGAAGCCCTGCACGGCCGTCACCGGCACGGTCACGGTGCCCGTCGGCATGACCACCGAGACCGACGCGACCTGCTGGCCGGCCTGCAGGCTGCGCAGCGGGGCGGATGCCGACCCGTCGAGGTGGACCGTGGCGGCGAGGTGGTCGCCGGGCCGGACCCATGCCTGAACGGCGCGAGTGGTGACGGCCGTTGCCGACGCCCCCCACGCCGTGCGGAAGCGCAGCACGGGCTGTCCGGCGGGGAGCACCGTAACCTTCTCGAGGCCGGTGGGCGCGGCGACGGCGAGGCCCTTGGCGACGGCGAGGACGTGGGGCAGCGGCTGGCGTCCCTGCTGTCCGAGAATGGCGCCGATGACGAGCACGCGCCGGCCGTGCACGCTGCGGTGCGCCGCGAAGAGGAAGTCGCCGCCGGCGGCGATGGTCGAGCCGGTCTTGATGCCGACGATGCCGTCGTGGCCGAGGTCGTAGTCGTAGTTGTAGACGGTGCCTGCCAGGGGCAGGGTGACCTGGGGCATGGCGACGATGGCCCGCAGCAGCGGCTGGGCCATCACCACCCTCGCCAGGCGGATCAGGTCAGCCGCCGAGCCGACGCTGCCGGCGGAGAGGCCCGAGGCGTCGGCGAGGTGGGTGTGGTGCAGGCCGAGGCGGGCGGCCTCGGCGTTCATGGCGGCCACGAAGGCTGGCATGGTGCCGCTCGTCCACGTGGCGAGCAGCTGTGCGACGTTGTCGGCGGAGGGGATGAGCAGTGCCTCGAGGGCCTGCAGCTCGCTCAGCTGCTCGCCGGCGTGCAGCGGGATGAGGGAGTCGTGGGCGGCGAGCTGGCTCGGGTAGGCGGCTGCCAGGCTGGCGGGCACGCTCATCGCCGGGCCGGACTGGCCGAGGGAGAGCGGGTGGTGGCGCAGCACTACCAGGGCCGTCACGAGCTTGGTGATGCTCGCCAGCGGGAGGGGCAGGTCGGGCCGAACGCTCGCCACTGTTCCGACCCCTTGCACCGTGACGACCGTCGCCCCGCTGGCGGGCACCGGCAGGCGCGGGGGTACCCCGGGGATGCTGAGGTTGCGGTCGAGCACGACGGTGACGGTCGCTGCAGGCGTGGCCCGGTTGAGCTGCACCCCGGCGAAGGCGCCGGCGGCAGCGACGAGCACCACCACGACCACGAGCGCCACGAGCAGGATCCGGCGACCGAGGCTCCGGCGCTCGTAGGGGGACGGGATGTGCTTCCGGTGGGTGCCGTGGGATCTCCTCATGCAGCGGACATCCTTGGTGATGGCGATGCCGGGGTGGTGGCAGGGCGAAGTTGACTCCCGTAGCGTCTGGGGTCGCACCGAGGGGAAGGGCGCTGCCGGGCTCATCTTCTACCGGGCCCGGCCACCATCGCCTACACCGACATCGACCAGCCTTGACGACCGGTCCCTCTTCATAGAGAGCCCAAGGGGGATGTGGGCGACGCTCCAGGCGCTTCGGACGGTGATGTGAGGTGACGGCCCAGGGCTCACCGGCCTGACAGTGACTGCATCGGCGGTATCGAGCAGGGGGTGGTCAGGCGAGGCGATCGGGCCGGAGTTGCGTCCCGGCTGGCCATTGGGCGACCAGCGAGTAGCGGTCGCCCCGGATCAGGCTGTTGCGCCATTCGATGGGCGTGTCTCCGACGAGGGCCAGCCGTTCGATCGAGAAGGCTGCCGTCCTGGGTGGCAGCCGCAGCAGCCTCCGTTCGGTCGGGTCGGGTATGACCGGCCTGATGCGCTCCCAGCCACCGGTGATGCGCAGCGAACAGTGGCTGGCGAGGAGCTCGTAGAGCCCCCCAGAGGTGAGGTCGGCTTCGAGCAGCCCACCGGCCTGGCTTGCCGGCAGCCACGACCGGTCCCGGGCGAAGGGCTCGGCGCCCGCAAAGCGGAGCCGCTCGATGAGCACGACCTCGGCAGTGGTGTCGACGCCGAGCTGCGCAGCGACTTCGGCTGTGACGGGACGACGCTCGGCCGCGAGCACCTCGCTTCGTTCCTCGATCCCCCTGGCTCGCACCGTCGAGGCCAGGCTGTAGAGGGAGTGGAGGGGCTGTTCGAGGATCGTCGGAGGGGTGAGCGATGATCCGCGGCCTCTCTGGCGGACGACCAGCCCCTCGGCGGCGAGGTGGCGAACAGCTTCTCGCACGGTCTGGCGGCTGACCTCGTAGTACCCGGTCAGCTCCTCGTCGGTCGGGAAGTGCTGCTCGAACTCCCCGCCGAGCAGGCGGCGGCGAAGGTCATCGACGATCTGCGCCCAAAGGGGAAGCGGGTTGGACCGGTCAACCGTGGCCGGCACCGCTCACACTCCGGCGAGGAAGAACGAGCCGACGAGGACGGCGAGGACGTAGAGGGTGACGAGGGCCATGGGGGGGTCCTTTTCGTAGAGGAAGGACAGTACGCCGACCGCCACCCGTAGCACGGGGGTGAGGATCAAGACCAGGACGCCGAGCACGACGATCCCCCGTCCGTCCCCTTGGGCGATCGAGTGCCCGAGCGAGGCGAACGAGTGCGGGAACGGCGTCGACTTCGACGTGAGCTCTCTGTAGGAGAAGTGTCCACGGATCGGCAGGTAGGCGCCGTGGTGGGCGAACATCAGCCCGAGCCCGGCAGCTGTGACGAGCACGCTCACGACGACGCCGATCCGCAGCACCAGGCTGATCGCCAGCTCGACCTTGCGCACCTTCTCCGCCATGAGCGCCGCCTCTGCGGGGCTGAGGTGGCGGTGACGGCCCGAACCGCCAAGACCCTCCAGAGCTGGATCCGGCGCCTCGGAGACGGGTGGCTGGGGAGTGCCGGTGGGTCCGCTCATTTCAGTCACGGGAAGATCCCCTTCTGGAGCATCTCGAGGGAGATGACGACGAGAACGACGACGAAGACCAGCCGGACCGTCTTGCTCGTGACCCGACCCAGGATCCGGGCGCCGAAGGTCGCCCCGAGGAGCACGCCGGCGACCACCGGGGCAGCGATGATGGGGTCGATCTGGCCCCGGATGAAGTAGACGCCGGCGCTCGCGGCGGCGGTCACCCCGATCATGAAGTTGCTGGTGGCCGAGGACACCTTCATCGGCAGGTGCATGGCGCTGTCCATGGCCGGCACCTTCAGCGCACCCGAGCCGATCCCGAGCAGCGCGCTCACCAGTCCGGCGACGTACATGAGGCCGAGGCCGGGCTTGGTGCCGACGACCTTGTAGGGGATCTCCCGCTTCTCGGCCTGGTCGTAGTAGGAGCCGTGGAGGTTGAAGTAGTTGGCGATCCGATCGTTCGACACGGTGAGCGGGGCGTCGGCGTGCCGGCGCCGGAAGGTGGCGAACGACGAGTAGCCGAGGACGAGCCCGAAGAAGACGAACAAGAACCGGGTCGGCAAGAGGGTTGTGAGGTACGCCCCGCTCACCGCCCCCGTCGTCGTGGCGATCTCGAGGAACATCCCGGCCCGCAGGTTGGTCATCCGTTCCCGCACGTAGGCGGCCGCCGCCCCGCTCGAGGTGGCGATCACCGAGACGATGCTCGCCCCGATGGCCAGGCGGATGTCCACGTGGTACAGCAGCGTGAGGACGGGAACGATCACGACACCCCCGCCCAAGCCGATGAGCGACCCGAGGACGCCAGCTACGACCGAGATCAGCGCCAGGGAGACCACGAAGTCGAGCGGTGTCATGGTCCTATTGTACGCACACCATTGCATTCGTTCAACTCGGCCGCCAGGGTCGAGGAGGCCACGGGTGGAGCGAGGACCCGGCCGGCGGTCGAGGCGGAGCTGCGCCACGGCGCCTCGGTATGCTTCGGCTCCTCCCGAGGGAGGAGACCCGCATGTACGACGCAGTGCTGGCCGAGTCGGTCAACCTGGTGGGCCACGGCGGCGACGTCATCGAGGCCTACACGGCCCGGCCGATGGCGCCCGGCCCCTACGGCGGGGTGGTCGTCATCCACCACATGCCCGGCTACGACTGGGCCACCAAGGAGATCGTCCGGCGGTTCGCCGTCAACGGCTACAACGCCGTGTGCCCGAACCTCCACTTCCGGGAGGCGCCGGGCGCCAGCCCCGACGACGCCGCCGCTGCCAGCCGGGCGGCCGGCGGCGTGCCCGACGACCGGCTGGTGGGCGACGTGGGCGGGGCCATGCACTGGCTGAGGCGCCTTCCGAGCGCCAACGGCAAGGTCGGCACCATCGGCTACTGCTCTGGCGGACGCCAGAGCTTCCTGGCGGCGTGCCGACTGCCGCTCGACGCCGCCGTGGTGTGCTACGGCGCCTTCATCGTGGGGGCGCCGCCCGAAGGGCTCGGCCTCAGGGTCGGCCCCGTCATCGACCTGGCGGGAGGGATCGGCTGCCCGCTGCTCGGGCTGTTCGGCGCCGACGACCAGCACCCCTCCCCCGAGCAGGTGGCGGCCATCGACGAGAGGCTCACCGAGCTCGGCAAGGAGCACGAGCTCCACGTCTTCGAGGGCGCCGGCCACTCGTTCTTCTCCGTCGACCGCCCTGCCTACCGGCCCGATGCGGCCGCCAAGGGGTGGGACCTGATCTGGCAGTTCTTGGGCCGGGCACTCGGAGCTTGAGGTGTGCACCTACATGACCGAGCAGTTCGCTGTGAGCGGCAGCGGCAAGAACGCCGGGGGCGCCTGGTTTGGCGTGAGCGATGCCATGGTCTACTTCGACCACCCGGTGCACGCCCCGGTGGAGCACTCGCTCAACATCGACTTCCTCAACCCGTCGATGGGTCCCGGCGCGAGGGTTGCCCTCGAGCTCGACGCTCGCTCCGCCCGGGCGCTGGCGGAGGCCATCCTGACGATGCTCCGGGAGGCGCCACAGGCGGCGCCGTAGGCTCCGGCGGTGAGCAGCGCAGCGTCGTTCCCACGCCAGCACGCGCGCACGCGACGGTTCCGGTTGGGGGCGCCGAGAACCTTCCGCGTGAGCGCTGGAGGAGAGCGGGTGGTCTTTCTGCGCTCCGCCGCCGGCGACGATCCCCGCCACTGCCTCTGGGTGCTCGACGTCGAGGAGGGCCGGGAGCGCATCGTCGTCGACGCCGCCGCCCTCGACCTCGACGCCGGCCCGGTGCCGGAGGCGGAGCTCGCCCGCCGGGAGCGGGTGCGGGAGGCGGCGTCGGGGGTCGTGGACTACGCCGTCGACAGGGACGCCCGCACGGCGTTCTTCGCCTACGCCGGCGACGTGTGGATCGCCCCCCTCGACCCTGGCGCTGGCGCCCCCCGGCGCCTCGACGTGCGACCCGGGCCGGTGTTCGACCCGCGCCCCGACCCGTCCGGGCGGTGGGTGGCGTGGTGCAGCGCAGGCGCGCTCTGGGCGGCCGAGGTGGCCACCGGCGGCGCTGCATGCCTCGCCGAGGGCGGGGACAGGCTGTGGGGGGTCGCCGAGCACGTGGCTGCCGAGGAGATGGACCGGGCCAACGGCTACTGGTGGGCGCCCGACGGCTCCGGCGTGCTGGCCGCCGCCGTCGACGAGTCGGCCGTGCGCACCGTCTGGATCGCCGACCCGTCTCGCCCCGAGCGCCCGCCGCTGCGCCGGCGCTACCCCCTGGCCGGCACCGAAGACGCCGACGTGTCGCTCTGGTACTGCGCCACCGGCGGGACCCGTCGCGAGATCCCATGGGACCGCGGCACCTTCCCGTACCTGGTCTCTGTCACCTGGCCCGCCGCCGGCGGCCCGTTGCTGCTCGTGGAGCGGCGCGACCACCGGGCGGCCGCCGTGCTCTCCGCCGACGTCGCCGCCGGCTCGACCGTCGTGGTGGAGGACCGCCACGACGACGCGTGGGTCGCGTGGCCGCGCGGGACGCCCGACCGCCTCGCCGACGGCAGGCTGCTGTGGTCCTCCGACGCCGGCGGCACGCGGCGGCTCACCGCCGGCGGTGAGCCGGTCACCCCCGGGGGCCTGCAGGTCCGGGCGGTGCACGCCGTCGGCGACGGTGGCGTGCTGTTCAGCGCGTCGAGCGAGCCGACGTCGATCGGGGCGTGGCGGTGGGCGCCAGACGGCAGCATCGATCGGCTCACAGACGGCGGGGTCGTCGTGGCGGCGGCCGCCGCCGGCGGCACCACCGTCCTCGCCGAGCGCCGCCTCGAGCGCCCCGACCAGCGCACCGTCGTGCTGGCCGGGGATCGCACGCTGGCGCTCGCCAGCCGGGCGGAGACGCCGTCGGTGCGCCCGCAGGTGCGGATGGCGGCGGTCGGCGCCCGGGAGCTGCGATCCGGGCTGCTGCTGCCGTCGGGGCACCGGCGCGGCGACAGGCTCCCGGTGCTGCTGCGCCCCTACGGGGGGCCGGGGGCGCAGCAGGTCCTGGCCAGCGACGCCATCTGGCTGGAGGACCAGTGGTGGGCCGACCAGGGCTTCGCTGTCGTGGTCATCGACGGGCGGGGCACGCCGGGTCGCGGGCCCCAATGGGAGCGGGCCGTGCACCGGGACCTCGCCGGCCCGGCGCTCGACGACCAGGTCGACGGCCTGCACGCCATCGCCGCCGCCGAGGCGGACCTGGACCTCGGGCGGGTGGGGATCATGGGCTGGTCGTTCGGCGGGTACCTCGCTGCGCTCGCCGTCCTGCGGCGGCCGGACGTCTTCCATGCCGCCGTCGCCGGCGCCCCGGTGACCGACTGGCGCCTGTACGACACCTACTACACCGAGCGCCACCTCGGGCACCCGGGCGAGGACCCCGGCCCCTACGACCGCTGCTGCCTGCTCCCCGACGCCCCGGCACTGGCCCGGCCGCTGCTGCTCGTGCACGGCCTGGCCGACGACAACGTGCTCGTCGCCCACACCGTCCGGCTGTCGCAGGCGCTGGTGGGAGCGGGCCGCCCCCACGGGGTGCTGCCGCTGTCGGGGATCACCCACATGGCGTCGGAGGAGGACGTCGCCGAAAGCCTCCTGCTCATCCAGCTCGACTTCCTCCGGGGGGCGCTGGCGGCGTGAGCGGCGCCCCGGCCGCCACCCGGCTCACGTCGTCAACGCTTGTCGAGCTGACCGGCGGCGACGCGCGAGGCCGTCGCCGCCCCGCCGAGCAGCCGCTGCACCCGCCCGGCGGGACCGGGGACCAGGGTGGCGACGTAGGCGCCGGCGGTGACCGGGAGGGGGGCGACCGCCACCTCGGGGGTGTCGCGCTCGATGGCGCGCACGCCCGCCCCGGCGACCTGCGCCGGCGTGCGCGTGCCGACGCCGGGCGGCAGCTTCGCTCCGGAGTCGGCGAACATGCCCGCCTCGGAGATGAACCCGGGTAGCAGCACGCTCACGCCGACACCGGTCCCGGCCAGGTCCTGGCGGAGGGCGAGCCCGAAGCCCCGCAGCCCGAACTTCGTCGCAGCGTACAGCGACGACTCCGGCGAAGCGGCCAGCCCCGACAGGGAGGAGACGAGGAGGATGTGGCCCCGCCGCCGGGCCACCATGGCCGGCACGGCGGCGCGCGACAGCTGGATCGGTGCCCGCAGGTTGACGTCGAGCGCCCGGTCGATGCCGGCGGCGTCGTAGGTTTCGATGCGCCCGCTCGCCGGGAGGGCGGCGTTGGCCACGAGGACGTCGCACGATCCTGCCTCGGTGGCGAGGCGCCCGACGTCGGCGGGATCGGAGAGGTCGGCGACGACGACCCTGGCGGCGGTGCGGGCGGCCAGCTCCTCCAGGGCCGCTTGCCGCCTGCCGGTGAGGACCAGGTCGGCGCCGGCGGCTCGCAGCGCCACGGCCAGCGCCCGGCCGAGGCCGCCGCTCGCCCCGGTGAGGAGCACCTTGGCGCCGGGAAGCTTCACGCCTCGAGGCTACCGGGTGCCGCCCCCACCGCTTCCACCACCGAGCGGATGTAGGCGAGGGCGTGGCGGCGCCGCTCGTAGGGGCCCCAGTACATGGACACGCGGATCCCGCGCCGGTAGCCGGCGGCGTCCTTCAGCACGCGCTGCTGGTTGGGCGGGCCGCTCTCCTCTGCGGCTTCGCCGGCTTCGAGCTTGGAGACGATGCGGCCGCTGCTCACCACCTGCGCCAGGCGGGCCACCTCGAGGACCGCTTCGGCGATGTTGCGCCGGAGGATGAGCGGCCCGAGGGGGACGTGTTGGAGCCACCGGCCCCACCAGCCGGCGAGGTGGGCCGCCGCCCAACCGCGCACGTCGCCGAGGCCCAGCTCCGGGTACTCGGCACCGCGCACGCACACGCCGGCGGTCCGCAGCACCGCCCATGTCAGGGGGTTGACGAGGTCGCCACCCGGCACGGCGGCCCGGCCGACGAACCCGGGCGCCTCCACCTCGCAGGGCTCGCTGCGGAGATCGGCCCAGGTCACGCAGGCGACGCGCGGTCGCTGGCCGGCGCAGCGGAGGCCGTGCGCCGCCCGGCGGACCGCCCGGAGCCCGGAGGCGTCCCACGGCTCGCCGGCGACGGCGACGGCGTCGATGTTGCTGAGCGGGGGGCGGAAGTCCCCGAGGGCCACCGATCCCACGGCGTACAGGCCGGCCAGCACCCCCGGAGCGGCCCGGTCGACCCGCCGGGCGAACTCCTGGAGCTGGGCCAGCGCCTGTGACGGGACGACCACCCGTCCAGTCTGGCGGGCCGCCGCTCAGGGGAGGTGGCTGATCGCCCAGGAGAGCATCTGCACGTACAGCTGCAGGATGCTGAGCGCGTAGAAGGGGTCGGTTGCCCACACGCCGGTGAGCGACGGCCACGTCGAGCAGCAGCCCTCCCGGGACTGCTTGGCCGGGTCGAGTGAGGGCAGGGCCGGCGGGTTGGCGAGCTGGGCGGCCGTGAGGCCCGGCGTGGCGAAGGCGCGCAGCAGCTGGATCTGGCCCCGCACGCCGAGGCGGTCCGAGGGGAACGTCCAGCCGGCGGCGCACGTGTCGCAGTGGCCGATGCCGGCGAAGTTGTGGCGCAGCATGGCGTCGGGCGAGGCGAACCCGCCGGTCTCGAGGACGGCCTGGGCAAATGCAAGGTCGCTTCGCACGCCCTCGGCCCGGCCCTCTTCGATGTACCAGGTGGCCAGCTGCCCGATCGTGGCCTGCGTCTGGGCCACGTACCCGCTGGCCTGGAACCAGCCGGCGAGCTGCTGGGCGTTGAGAGCGCTCTCGCCGAGGATCGTCGGCGCTGGGTCGGGCGAGCTGCCCTCCGGCCCGTTGAAGATGGCGGCGGCCGCATCCCTGGCCCGCTGTGCCGCTGTCAGGCGGTCGAGGGAGGCGGTGAGCATGTCGCGGCTGCGGGTCACGGCCAGGGCGGCGGTCGCCAGGGAGGCGGAGGCCAGCAACGCCCCTCTCGTGGCGTCGCTGGCGGCGGCGCGGTCGATCGAGAGCGTGCGGCCGGCGCTCGCCACGCCGGCGACGGCGGAGCGCCAGGCGGCGGCCGCCTGCCGGCGGGCGACCTCGACGGCGACGGCCACCGTCTCGAGCTCGTCCTGCTGCTCCACACCGAGCTGGGCGTCGCGGAAGCTGACCGGGTTGGGCGAACCCGTCCCCAGGTAGAGGGTGACGGCCAGAGCGGAGAGCCGGCGGTTGGCGAGGACCGCCTCGGCGCCGCACCGCCGCCGGCGGGTGAGCGCTCGCCGGTAGGCGCCGGCCGCCAGAGCGGCGGCGACCCGGTCGTGGGACAGGAGGGTGGCGGCGCCGGCAGCGGCCGACTCGTCGTGGTTGAGGGCGCCGACCTGCTCGTCGAGGATGATCCTGTCGGCGGCGGCGGCCGCGGCCGCAGCCGCCACCGCCTGCTGGGCCTGGCGTACGACCAGGTCCAGCTGCAGTGTGTGGACGAGGTGGTAGAGAGCGGGGTCGGGCTGGGCTCCCGGGTCGACGGCGGCGACGGTGCTGACGGCCGGCAGCGCGCCCGGCACGGCGGTCGCTGCCGGGGTCGCTGCCGGGGTCGCTGCCGGGGAAGCGAGCAGCGCCGCCAGCGTGACGAGGGACCAGCCCCTTCCTGATCGCACCCCAACAGGTTGGCCGACCGGGCGCCTCGGCTGGGGACACGTCCCGCTGCATTGGTAACGTCGCCGTCCGGCCCGCCGCCGGAGCGCCGGGCCGGTGACAGCGGGAGGTTGGGGACGTGTCGATGTTCGAGCTCGACGGGCGCATGGCCGACCTGGTGATCGCGTACTGCCGGGAGCGTCTCTCCCTCGACCCCGTCCCCCTCGACTACCCCGGCGTGAAGGCGGAGCTCGATGCCGCCTTGGAGGGGTTGCTCGCCCCCGGCGGCCAGGACGTGGAGCGGGTCCTCTCGGTGTTCGCCGAGAAGCTGGCGCCGGCGGTGATCTCCTGCGACAGCCCCCGCTTCCTGTCGTTCATCCCTGCGGCGCCGACCAAGGCCGCGCTGCTCTTCGACATGGTCGTGTCCTGCTCGTCGCTGCAGGGCACGTCCTGGCTGGAGGCGGCCGGGGCGGTGTCGGCCGAGAACCAGGTGATCCGCCTCATCGCGGACCTCGCCGGTCTGCCCGCCGGCGCCGGCGGGGTGTTCGTCTCGGGAGGGTCGGCGGCCAACCTCTCGGCGCTGGTCGTCGCCCGGGACATGAGCCGCCGGCGCGGCGTGGGCGCCGCCCGCCCCAAGGTGGCCGTGAGCGACCAGGCGCACGCGTCGGTCTCCAAGGCGCTGCACGTCGCCGGCATGGACGCCCTCGTCGTCCCCACCGGTGGGCACCGCTTGACCGGCGAGGCCCTCCGCCGGGCCGTCGCAGGCCAGGAGGACCAACTGGCGGCCGTCGTCGCCACGGCCGGCACGACCAACGCAGGCATCGTGGACGACCTCGAGGCCGTAGGCAGCTACGCCCGGGAGCTCGGCGCGTGGTTCCATGTCGACGGCGCCTACGGAGGGGCGGCCGTGTTCTCCGACCGGGTCCGGCCCCGATACCGGGGGCTCCGCCACGCCGACTCGTTCGCGGTCGACCCCCACAAGTGGCTGTTCGCCCCCTTCGACTGCGCCGCCCTGATCTACCGGGACCCCGGCAAGGCCAAGGCGGTGCACACCCAGGACGCCGGCTACCTCGACGTGTTGCACACCGACGCGCCGGAGGAGTGGAACCCGAGCGACTACGCCTACCACCTGACCCGGCGGGCTCGAGGACTGCCGCTGTGGTTCTCCCTGGCCGTCCACGGCACCGACGCCTACCGCGACGCCATCGACGCCGCCCTCGACCTGGCCACCACGGCGACCGAGCTCATCGGCCGGCGCTCCTACCTGGAGCTGCTGCGGGAGCCGGAGCTGTCGGTGGTGCTGTTCCGACGCACCGGCTGGTCGGCGGACGACTACCACGAGTGGAGCATGCAGCTACTCGCCGACCAGGTCGGGTTCGTCACGCCGACCGTGTGGCTCGGCGAGACCGTCGCCCGGTTCTGCTTCCTGCACCCCAACACCACGCAGGAGATGGTCGGCGGCATCCTCGACTCGATGGGACCGTAGGGCGTCGCCGGTGAGGGCCCTCGTGCAGCGGGTCACCTCTGCTGAGGTGACCGCCGGAGCCGAGCTGGTCGGGCGGATCGGCCCCGGGCTGTGCGCCTTCGTCGGCGTCACCCACGCCGACACGGTCACGACCGCTGTGCGCCTGGCGGAGCGGGTGTGGGGCCTGCGGGTGTTCGAGGACGCCGCCGGCCTCACCAACCTGGCGGCGGCCGACGTCGGGGGCCAGGTGCTCGTCGTGAGCCAGTTCACCCTCTACGCCGACACCAGCCGGGGCCGCCGCCCGTCGTTCGTGGGCGCCGCCCGCCCCGAGCAGGCCGAGCCGCTCGTCGACGCCGTCGTCGACCACCTCCGCTCGCTCGGCGCGGCGGTGTCGACCGGGCGTTTCCGGGAGGAGATGCGGGTGGCGCTCGTCAACGACGGGCCGTTCACCGTCCTGGTCGAGGTGATCACGTGAGCGAGTGGCTACCGTGCCGGGCATGGAACCGACCAGTGCGGGCAGGGACATCCTCGTCACGACGATGAACGACGTGCCGGGCTACCGCGTGACCAGGGTCTTCGGGGAGGTGATGGGGCTCACGGTGCGGAGCCGCAACATCGGCTCCCAGTTTGGCGCCGGCTTGAAGGCGCTCGCCGGCGGCGAGCTCAAGGGCATGACGAAGAACCTGTACGTGAGCCGCCGGGAGGTCATCGACCGGATGCTCGGCGAGGCCCGCCTGCTGGGCGCCAACGCCGTGATAGCCATGCGGTTCGACACCTCCGAGCTGGGCCAGACCTGGACCGAGATCTGCGCCTACGGGACCGCCGCCTCGATCGAGCCGGCCTGACGCCGGCAACCCCGCCGCTGGTCCTGCCCCGTCGCTGGTGCTGCCCCGTCGCTGGTCCTGCCCCGTAGCTGTCCCTGTTGCGCCTGGGGTCCGTTCCGCGCCGTAGCCGCCCCGTTCCGCGCCGTAGCCGCCCCGTTCCGCACGCAGCCGCACGAACCGCGCGCAGCCGCACGAACCGCGCGCTCTGACGACGCTATGCCGTCGTGCGTGCGCGCGGTTCGCTTCGCGGCGCGCGGTTTACCCGCCGGAAGGGTGCCCGCCGCCACGGGGAGAGGCGGCGCCAGCACGCAGAGCGAGCCTGTCGTTGGCCGAGCGAGCCCAGCGCGGCGCCGGCGGCGCGGGCCACGGTCCTACGGCGACCACAGCTCCGTCACCCGGTGGCCGAGCTCGGCGAGGAGGCTGCGCAGCAACGGCAGGGACAGACCCATGACCGTGCCGGGGTCGCCGTCGATGCCGGCGACGAACGGCGCCCCCCGGCCCTCCAGGGTGAACCCGCCGGCCACGGCGAGAGGCTCCCCGGTGGCGACGTACGCGGCGATCTCGCCGTCGTCGGGCTTGCCGAACCGCACGGCTGTCGACCCGACTGCCGACGCCGCCGAGCCGGTGGCGGTGTCGATCAGGTGGTGCCCGGTGCGTAAGACGGCGCTGCGGCCGCGCAGCGCCCGCCACCGGGCGGCGGCCCCCTCCGGGCTCGCCGGCTTCCCCACTGCCACCCCGTCGACGTCGAGCAGCGAATCGCAACCGAGGACGAGCCTCCCCGCGGCCCGCCCACCGGCGGCGACGGCTTCGGCCTTGCGGCGGGCGAGCGTCGCCACGAGCGACGCCACGTCGGGCGCGTCGACGAGCTCCTCGTCCACGCCGCTCGCGATCACCTCGGGGTCGATACCTGCCGAGCGCAGCAGGCGGAGCCGGGCGGGGGACGCCGAGGCCAGGACCAGGCGCTTCACTCCTTGGTGGCGACGGCGTTGGGCGTGACGTGCGAGCGCGGCTCGAAGCGGCCCCCCTCGATCGGACGCTGCTCGCCGCCGAGGGTGGCCCGCAGCTCCTGGCGGCAAGCTGTGCACGGCCCGTAGAACCGCTCGTCGGCCTCCAGACCGCAGCGCGGGCAGGTCACAGGCCCAGCTCGGCCGAGCACGCCGGCCACGCTCCCCAGCCGCTCTCGGCCTGCAACTTCTTGGCGGCGGCGTCCTGCATGGCGGGCGGCTCCAGGTCGGGGCGGCCAGGAAAGCCGAGGCCCTGCCACGTCTGCTCGCTGAACTGGTAGGCGCCGTAGTAGCCGTTGCCGGTGTTCTCCCGGTAGTTGTTCCCCGACTCACACTCCCGCAGCTGCAGCCACACCCCGCCGGCGTTGCCGCCGGCGGCCGGCGCCGGCGGGGACGCCGGAGCAGCGCTGGTCGGTGGCGTCGACGGGGGTGGTGTCGAGGGTGGCGTCGACGCCGCAGCGGCGGGCGGGATCGTCGGTGGAGCAGCGCTCGCCGGCGGTGGGGAGGTCTGGGACCTCACCACGGCCACCAGCCCTCCGCCGACGGGTTCGCCCTGGGTGGCGGGGACTTTCGGCATGGCCGCCATGCGCGCCTCCAACACGACCAGCTGGCGCTGCTCCGCCATGGCGTCGGCCAGTGCCACGCTCCGGTCGGCGGCCGCCTGGGAGGCGTCGACCCGGGCGGTGGACTCCTCACGGCGGATCAGGGCGAAGGCGGCCCAGACCCGCCGCTCGCTCAGGTGGTAGGCGTCGAGGTGGTCAGCCACGTCACCCGACGCGATGGCTAGGTACTCGCTGCTCACGAGCGGGGCGAGCGCGACGGACTGCGTCGGGGTGACCACACCGGCACCGGTGTAGCTGCGGAGGGCGGCTGCCGTCAGCGTCGACCGGCTGGTGGCGACCGCCGTCCGCAGCCGGCGCAGGGCCACCAGCTGGATCTGGAGCTGCTGGCTGAGGGCGGTGGCCTCTGTGGCGGCGGCGTCGAACTGCGCCGTGAGGTCGTGGATGCGCGTCGAGTCGGCCACGATGCGTGCCTGCAGGGCCGCCACCTCGGAGTTGCTGGGCGCGGCGTTGCCCGGCGCCGCCGGGACGACGAGCAGGAGCACGGTGAGGAGGATCCCGATCACCGACTGCGTCGTCCGGCGGCCGATCCCAAGGCGGCGCGCTGGCGCACTGCTGCAGGCCAAGACGGCCGGTGACGCTACCCGAGTGGTGGCGGTGCGCTCAAGGGGAGCTCACTTGCCACCGGGGCCGGTCGCGGCCCAAGCTGGACCGATGAGCTGGGACGCCAAGGTCGCCGCCACGCCGGCACCGCCGGCGTGAGCGCCGCCCGCCGGACTCCGCACCTCGCCTCACGCCTGCAGGGGCTCGGCACGACCGTCTTCGCCGAGATGTCGGCACTCGCCGAGGCCACCGGGTCGGTCAACCTCGGCCAGGGCTTCCCGGACACCGACGGACCCGTCGAGGTGGCCGAGGCGGCGATGGCGGCCATCCGCGACGGCTGCAACCAGTACCCGCCGGGCCCGGGCATCGCAGCGCTCCGGGAGGCGATAGCCGTCCACCGGCAGCGCTTCTACGGCCAGCGCCTCGACCCAGACACCGACGTGCTCGTCACCGCCGGGGCGACCGAGGCGATCACCGCAGCGGTGCTGGCGCTGTGCGAGACCGGCGACGAGGTGATCCTGATCGAGCCGTACTACGACTCGTACCCCGCCGCCGTCGCCCTGGCGGGGGCGCGTCCCCGCCTGGTTCCGCTCCTCCCCCCTTCGTGGGAGCTGGACGTCGACGCCCTGGGCGCGGCGGTGACTGCCCGCACCCGCCTGGTGATCGTCAACTCGCCGCACAACCCCACCGGCCGTGTCCTCACGGACGAGGAGCTCGCTGCCGTAGCCACTGTCTGCGTGGAGCGCGACCTGCTTGCCGTCACCGACGAGGTCTACGAGCACCTGGTCTACGACGGCCGCCGCCACCGCCCGCTCGCCGGCTACCCGGGGATGGCGGAGCGGACCGTGACGGTCTCGAGCGCCGGCAAGACGTTCGCGTTCACGGGCTGGAAGGTGGGGTGGGCATGCGGGCCGGCCCCCCTCGTGGCGGCGGTGCGGACCGTGAAGCAGTTCCTGACCTACGTCAACGGGGCGCCCTTCCAGCCGGCGGTGGCGATGGGGCTCGGGTTGGCGGACAGCGTGTTCGGCGACGCCGCCGGCGCGCTCGCCGCCCGTCGCGATCTGCTCTGCGACGGGCTCGTCTCGGTGGGCTTCGGGGTGGCGGCCCGTCCGCAGGCCGGGTACTTCGCCGTGGCGGACGCAGCGCCGCTCGGCGGCACCGACGCCGCCGCCTTCTGCCGGGAGCTGCCGCACCGAGCCGGCGTTGTGGCCATCCCCGTGTCGGCGTTCTGCGAGCGCCGCGACGACGTCGCCTCGCTGGTGCGCTTCGCCTTCTGCAAGCGACCAGAGGTCTTGGAGGAGGCGGTGCGCCGCCTGGGCCGTCTCTGAGCCCGGACCGGGACCTGCGCCGGCGGTGAAGGGGGCCGGCGAGGCGGTCGCCAGCGATCCGTGACCGGCCGTGCCGACGTCGCCGCCGGCGCCGGCTCAAAGGTGGTGGATGGCGTTGGTGCCGTACAGCGCCAGGACCACTGCTGCGACCACGAGCAGCACCATGAGGATGCTGAAGACCAGGTCGGCCTTGCGCGTCACCAGGCCGTAGACCCCGACGATCTGAGCGAGGAGGAGCGCGCCGGCGGCGGCGTAGAGCTCGGTCACACTCACGCGGTGGCACCTTTGGCAGACATCGGCGTCACGCTAGGCGAGTTCGGTTCAAAGAGTGGTGTTCCCCTGCCTGGAGAGGGACGCGGCAGGTGGGTGTTCTCGGGGGTCCCGAGATGGGAACTATCGTCACGTCAGGTGACGCGGGGGAAAGGTGTCGAGATGGGCACACGGCGGGTCGAGGAGGCGGCACCGGCGAAGTTGGGCTGCTCGCATGCGGGCGCCGCACGCGCCAAGCCGGCACTGGCCTCGGCGGAACGTCCACTGCTCGGTCCCCAGCGAAGCGTCGGCAACCGTGCCGTGAGCTGTTCGGACCCGGTCGAATTCCGGTCACGGGGAGCCGGTCACGGGGAGCAGTGGGAGACGGGGAGCAGTGGGAGACGGGAAATTCAGCACTGTTCGCGACCACGATCCCGGGCGCGCATGGCTGCGTAGGTCGACCGGTCCCCTCCGGCGGCACGGACCCAGTGCACCCCAGTGGTCGGGTCAAGTTTGGGGCCCTTCTCCCAGTGATCTTCGGGTCTCTTCGCGAAGATCGAAAGACACCAGCCACCTAGGCGACCCGGGCGAAGCCGCGTCCTGCTGGACCGTTTCCCCGCCGGGGGGCGAACGTCCCGACTTCGACGGCAAACGGCCCCTTCCGGCCCCGGTCCCTTGTGCGCCGCCCTCGCCGACCCTAGGGTTTGGGATATAGGCAGCCGGACCAGGAGGAAGATGAGATGTCCCGCAGCGTTGTCGTCGCCGTGGACGGCTCCCCGCAAACCGACCGAGTGCTCGACGCCGCCGTCGCTTACGCCAAGCGAGCCGACCTGCCGCTGACGGTGGTGCACGTGCGAGAGCTGGAAGTCGTGGGCAAGGCCGGCGCCGTGTGGAGTGAGGAGCACAGCGAGACAGCGGCTATCGCCGCCAGAGCCGTCGAGCACTGCAAGGCGCAGGGCGTGGTCGCCGACCCGGTGACCGCCTCCGCTCGCCTCGGACATGTCGCCCGGGCCATCGCCGACATCGCCCACGACCGCGACGCCGAGGTGATCGTTGTCGGTACCCGGGGCCACAGCCAGATCACTAGGTTGCTGGTCGGCAGCACCGCCACCAAGCTGCTGCACATCACGGACCGGCCGATGCTCGTAATCCCCTGAGGCTGGTCTGCCGCCTGGGCCGACGGGCCTTGGTGGCGCCGGCGGGGCGAGTCGCGATGAGGGCCATCCTCGACGATGGTTCCGTGGCCACCCAAACTTTGACGTCGGTCAGCAGCGAGCGCGCGAGTTGTCGAAGTGGGGAGCCCTTTGGCGGGGGACGCTGGCTACCAGTGCGTGGCTTCGGAGCTTGACGATGAGCTGGGAGGTGCGGGCGCAGCGGCGCTTGGTCTCGGCGCCGTCGCGTGGCGGGCCCGTGTAGAGGCGGGCTTGCAGGTCCCCGCCCGCTGGCCCTGGGCCGAACAGTTCACCACCATGTCACCTAGTAGCCATCCAACCTGGGGATTCCTGGTTGACCTGCACGTCGACAACATGTCAAAGTACTTTCGACTGTGGCGGTTCCAATTCCACGAGTCGTGTTACCCCACAAGCAGGGGGTCGGTCGTTGCGCCAGGTTGTCAGCTCATCACAGGCGTCCCCTCGCTGGCGCCGAGGCGTCAGCGCGTTCGGCGCCTTGGTGATCGTGTCAGTGATCGCCGCCGGTTGCGCGAACAGTCCGAGCCCGTCCGGCGTGAGCAACAAGGTCATCCCCGGAGGGGTGGCCGTCTACTCGCACAAGCCCGGCGACGACTTCAACTGGATCCTTCCGATCATGACCGGAACCGCATACGAGCTCTACAACCAGAACACCGAGCTCGACATGTGGCGTCCGCTCTACTCCTATGGGACTGGCAGCCAACCCACTTTGAACGAAGCCCTGAGCATCGCCTATCCGCCCGTCTGGTCTAACAACGACACGACCGTGACGATCAAGCTGAAGCGGTTCATGTGGTCCGATGGCAAGCCGGTGACCACACGTGACATCGAGTTCTGGTGGGATCTCTACCGGGCGGACAAGTCCAGCATCGGTACTTACGTGCCGGGCGACATCCCCGACAACGTTGCTAGCATCGACTGGGTGAGCTCTTCGGAGCTCGTCATGCACCTGACGCAGGCTTTCAACCCGCTGTGGTACGACTCCAACGAGCTGAGCGTCATCGTGCCGCTACCGCAGCACAGATGGGACCGGGAGTCGCTGACAAGCCCGGTGGGCAGTTACGACCTCACGACAGCGGGGGCGAAGAAGGTATTCACGTTCCTTACCGGTCAGTCGAGCAAGTTGAGCACCTACGCGACGAATCCGCTCTGGAAGGTCGTCGACGGGCCCTGGGTGCTCAGCAGATACAACGCGACGACCTACGAGACGACGTTGTCGCGAAACCCCCACTACTCGGGACCTGACAAGCCGCACCTGAAGCAGATCGTCTACGTGACCGAAACAAGCGACACCGCCGAGATCGACGCGCTCCGATCGGGGCAGGTTGACTACGGCTGGCTACCGTCGAGCGACTACGGCCTTGCCAGCTACTTCTCGCATCACGGTTATACGGTCAAGCCCTGGGTGACGGAGGTCGCCAACTTCGCCGAGTTCGGCTACACCGGGCCGTACAAGAAATTGGTCGACGAGCTGTACATCCGGCAGGCGCTGGAGCACCTCGTCAACCAGCAACTGTATCTGCGGAGTGAGCACGGACTCGGGCAGTACAGCTATGGACCAGTCGCCGACCTACCGGGCTCTCCGTTCGTCAGCCCTCAGCTTCGGCACGACCCGTACCCTTACTCCGTTTCCGCTGCTCGCCAGCTGCTGACCCGGCATGGTTGGCGTACCGGCTCCGGTGGCGTCGTCGTCTGTGGGCGGCCGGGAACTGCCACCAACGACTGTGGGGCCGGAATTTCCGCAGGCGCACCTCTTTCGATGGACCTGGTGTTCGATACGGGCTACCCAACCATTCTCGGCCAAGTAGAGGCATTTCAGACCGCTGCAGCCCAGGCGGGCGTCCAGATCACACTGCATCCGGAAACCGAAACGGCGATGTTCGCGGACGTCGGTGTCTGTCCGCCCGGACCGTGCGACTGGGGCTTGGCCATCTATGCGTATGACATGTGGGGTTTCGGTCCGAACGAAGCCCTGCCGACCGGCGGCGAGATCTTCGGAAGGGGTAGCTTCTGGGGAGGCGGCTACTACTCGCCTGTGGCTCAACAGTTGATCCAGCAGACCCACACGAAGAGTGGACTCCGGTACCTGTACCAGTACGAGAACTACCTCGCCGACCAGGTCGCCGGACTGTGGTGGCCGCCCCAGGACCTCCGCATCTCCGTGGTGAAGGACACCCTGCAGGGCTGGCAGCAGCAGTCACCGTTCGCGGACCCGCATCCCTCCGCCTGGTACTACGTGGCGGCGAAGTAGCCGACGGCTTGTGCCAAATCCGTTTAGGTCTCCTGGTGAGTGGCTGAGATGCGCGCTCCACGCCCACACGACCGAAAGCGACGGCGATCTGCCCCCGAGTGCGTTGGTGGCCCGCTATGAACAGGCCGGCTTCGATGTTCTTGCGATCACTGATCACTGGCGTGTGACCGAAGAGCCGTCCGTCTCGCAACTCATGACCATTCCGTCAGCGGAGGTTACATTCGACCTGCCTGAAGCCGGGCTCACTCCGGACGTTCTCGTCTACGGTATCAGGGAGATTCCTGATGACCCCGGAGGGCGTCGCGAGAACTGGTTCTTCAACGAGGAAGAGCATTGGGAGCAGAAGACGTTCCCCAGCCTGACGGCCGCAGCGGGCTTCGCTCATGATCAGGGCGGCGTCGCCTACTTGGCCCATCCCTACTGGACGGGTCTGGACGCTCGCTGCGTCATCGAAGCCGAGCATGTGAGCGGACTGGAGGTTTACAACGCCTCGGCCGAGCACGAGTGTGGGCGCGGCGACTCGTCGCTGGTGTGGGACGCGGCGCTCGAGGCGGGCAGGGGGCTGCATGCAATAGCGACCGACGACACCCATCAGGCGGACCTCGAGGTCGGCCGAGCCTGGACTTGGGTGCGTGCAGCTGAGCGATCCTGCGGGGCGGTGCTCGGTGCGCTCAGAGAAGGCCTGGCATACGCGAGCGCTGGGCCGACGATCGTGGACGTCCATACAGAGCACGACGGAGTCGTGATCGCCTGTTCACCGTGCCGCGCCGTCCTGCTCCAAGGTGGTCGTGAGCTCGGTTCGGGGGTGGTCGCCGGTGAGCCCGTGCGAGGATCCGGCGAGGTTCTCCGCACCTCGGCCGACGGTCTCATCACCGAAGCCGTGCTCCGCCTGCGCACCGACCGGCCCACGTACCAGCGGGTGAGAGTCGTCGACGCTGAGGGAAAGTCCGCCTGGACCAACACAGACCTGAGCTGACGGGCCGGCCCGGGCTGGGTCGGCACCGTCGTCCCGGGCGCGGTCGAGGACCGCCCAGAGGTCGCGGACCGCCCAGAGGTCGCGGACCAGGCAAGTCGGCACCGCGGGAGCGAAGGGGGTGCCCCGCCGCCGTGTTGTGCATGGTCTCGAAGAGCAGCTTGGAGGACATGGCCCACCACGATCGAAGCCGAATACGAGTTGGATCTTGCCGACCTACCGACTGTGCGAGCACCGACGCTGCTAGTCCTGGTCCCGGCGTTCTCCGTCTACTGCGCTGGCCGCGCGCCATTGGCACGCCTCACCCGGAAGGGACCTTCGGCCCTGGCCTACGACGGCCGACCCGTGGTTCGTTGGAGGCGTCGGGAGGTCTATCGTGGACGCCAGCATCGAGCGCGCGGAAGGGCTTGGGAGCACGAGCCGGGAGAGCGGTCTGGGCCTCGCCACCTACCTCTCCTTCGTCAAGCCGCACATCGACGTCACCTTCGTCCTCGTCGCCGTCACCGGGACCGTGCTGGCGAGGGCGGGAGGCGGGGGCGTGCCGGGATGGACCCTGCTCGGCGTCGCGGTCGCGGTCGCCGCGCTGAGCGCCGGTGCCGAGTCCCTCACGAACGTCATCGACCGCGACATCGACGCCGTCATGCCGAGGACCGCAGGGCGGGCGCTCCCCACCGGCCGCATCGAGGTCCGCTCCGCCGTCGGCCTCGGCGTGGCGCTCAGCGCCGCAGGTCTTTCGATCGCCGCCGCGCTCGGCTTGTTCCCCTTCGTCTTCCTCCTGCTGGCGCTCGTCGACAACGTGATCGTGTACAGCGCCCTCACCAAGCGGTCGACGCCATGGAGCGTCGTGCTCGGCGCGCCGGTCGGCTCGCTCGTGCTCTGGGCGGGCTACACGGCCGTGAGCCAGCCGCTCTCCGAGTCAGCCTGGCTCCTCGGGGGGATGGTCGCGGCCTGGGTCCCGTTGCACATCTGGGCGATCGCCTCCCGCTACCGCGGCGACTACGCGCGGGCCTCGGTGCCGATGGCCCCGGTCGTGTGGAGCCGTCCTGTGCTCGGGCTCGCGTCGCTCGCGGCAGGCGTCGCGATGGGCGCCCTCGCGACCGGTGGCATACTCGCCATCAAGGGGACGGCGTCGGCGTTCGTCGCCGGACCCGTCGTCCTGCTCTCGGCGGCGGCTGCCGCAGGCGCGTGCCTACTTCCCTGGCGGGGGAGGCTCGCCCGACCGATGATCCGCCTTGCGACCGCCTACCTGATCCTCGTCCTGCTCGCCGCGATCGGTCTCGCGACCTGAGCGGCGTGCCCGGACGTGCCTGAACGACGCCCGACGACTACCAAGGAGTGGGACATGGCAAGTGAAGCCCTCACAGGAGACGGAAGGCTAGCGGGGGAACGGGTCGAAGGGAGCCGGGCGACGGGGAACTTCTACCGGTACTCCTCGACGATGTCCCGCCTGCTCGGCGCGTGGATCGTCGTCATCGGCGTGCTCAGCTTCACGACGGTCCCGTTCCTGAAGGCAGGCAACAACGGCGACTTCACGACGTCGATGACGTGGTTCTACCACGCCCTCATGCTTCCGGCGGCGCTGTTGTTCCTCATCCTCTGCACGCGGGTGTTCGTCACCCACGACTGGGTGCGCTACCTCGTCTCCCACTCCTCGCTCGTCGCCCTGTTCGAGGGCGCTGGCTTCCTCGTCCTCGGTTACGGCGCGCTGCACCACGTCTCGTCGCTCACCGACTTCGGCTTCTGGATCGTGATGCCCTGCACCATCGAGCTCTTCGCCGTGACGCTCGTCTTCGTTGCCGACCTCGCCTACGCGGCCTTCGTCCCGCCGAGCGGAGAGAACATGCCCGGGCAGAAGGCCGAGATCCACTGGGCGCTGTTCTTCTCCGGGGTCTCGGTGCTCACCTGGGTCGTCCTCGGCATCGCCGCCGCAGCGTCGGCCGTCGGCATCAGCTGGTCGTTCTGGGCCAACTGGCAGCACGAGTCGATGTCCACGCTCTTCGGCAACCTCGTCACCTCGCACTCTCACGGCATCCTCCCGTCCTTCATGGCGGGGATCGTCTTCCTCGCCGCCGAGGCCTTCGGCTACTCGCGCCTGGTGGGCATCCGCAAGCAGATCTCGCGGCTCGCCGTGGGAATCATGCTCGGCGGGATCGCCCTTTACTCCGGGGTCTACGTCGTCTCGGCGCTCGGGACCTTCGTCATTCCGGCATGGTTCCCCTTCGGCAAGGGCGGGGCCAACGGGCTCGCCATGGACGACACGATGACCGGCCTAGTCGGCCTCGGCGCGCTGATCCTCGCCGCGGCGATGTCGCCCGAGATCTGGGGGAGCTTCCACAAGGTCGCCGGCGCCGTCAAGGCGCGCTTCAACCCCGTCCGCCTCGCGGTGTACATGACCTACCTGATGGCCTCGGTCGTCATGTTCCTCTACGGGTACTACATCGAGATGAACGAGACGTCGTTCGGCTTCGCCAAGATGCCCGCCGCGAGGGCCGTAGACGACCAGATCTTCACGAGGGCCCACCTGCTCCTGGTGTTCGGCTCGCTGCCAGTCATCGCCGTGTTCCTCATCGCCGCCGAGCTCCTCGGCGACACCTCGGGCGTGCGCGCCACCCTCAAGCGCTGGATGGCCGGGTCCGTGCTCCTCGGGATGCTCGTGTCGACCGCCGGGATGGGCACCTGGGTCTTCTCCACGCCCGGGCACGAGACGAGCTGGGACGTGAGCAGTGTCGGGGCGATCCTCTACATGTTGGGCCAGGGGCTCATCCTCGCCGGCGCCATCTTCGGGCTGTTCACCTTCGGCGGAGCAAAGGTGGGCGACCTCGCCGAGGCCGTGACGCGGCCGGAGCCGACGGAGCCGGACCAAGTCGCCGTGAGCCCGCCGCTCGCCTCCTGAGAGACGCGCCGTGGCGCGATGCTCGACTCAGCATACCACTTATGGTATAACAGTCCGGTCCGGGACAGGCGGGCAACAGGTTGACTCTGGCCCAACCACGTGAAACTGATGGCCTACCGTCCGAGCCGTGGTTGTGCGCAGCTCGAACACCTCGGTCGAGGTGGCCTCTCGAGACGTACCGTGGGCGAGATGGCTTTCCCGGCCAACCCCTGGACCCGATGTTGGACGTCGGGGCGATGACCCGCCCCGACCTCACCGCCCGGCCCGATCTGGCCCACGGACATTCGTGGGCGGGACCGGTCCGCAGCCGTCGCCCCATCTACGTGGATCTGCTCCCTCCCTGCAACGCCGGTTGCCCGGCGGGGGAGAACATCCAGGCGTGGCTGGCCGAGGCCGAGGTCGGCCGCTACGAACACGCGTGGCGGGCGCTGGTGGCCGACAACCCGTTCCCGGCCACCGAGGGCCGCGTCTGCTACCACCCCTGCGAGTGCTCCTGCAACCGGGCCGAGCTGGATCAAGCGGTGTCGATCCACGCCGTGGAGCGCTTCTTGGGCGACCTGGCTCTGGAGCAGCACTGGGAGCTCTCGGCGCCCGCGTCACGAAGCGGCAAGCGGGTGCTGGTGGTGGGGGCGGGGCCGAGCGGGCTGTCGGCCGCCTACCACCTGGCTCGGCGCGGACACGAGGTGGAGATCCGCGACGCCGGCCCGGAGCCGGGCGGGATGATGCGCTACGGCATCCCCGCCTACCGCCTCCCTCGCGAGGTGCTCGCCGCCGAGTTGGAGCGCATCAAGACACTGGGGGTGCGTGTAGTCTGCGGGCACCGGGTCAGCGACCTCGACGCCGAATGGCGCGAGGGCAGCTTCGACGCCGTGTTCGTGGCCGTGGGTGCCCATCTCTCCAAGCGGGTCGACATCCCGTCCCGCGACGCCGGGCGGATCCTCGACGCCGTGTCCTTCTTGAAGGGTGTCGCCTCCGGTGAGCGCCCGGTGCTGGGCCGGCGCGTGGCGGTCTACGGCGGGGGTAACACCGCCATGGACGCGGCTCGTGTCGCCCGGCGCCTGGGGGCCGCGGAGGCCCTCGTCGTCTACCGCCGCACCCGGGCCCAGATGCCCGCCCACGAGGAGGAGGCCCAAGACGCCGAACGCGAAGGCGTGCGGATCAACTGGTTGCGCACCATCAGCGCCTTCGAGGGTCCCGATCTGGTGGTGGAGGCGATGGAGCTCGACGAGCACGGGGTTCCTCGTCCCACCGGGCGACTCGAGCGACTGGCCGCCGACAGCCTGATCCTGGCCCTCGGCCAGGAGACCGACACGAGCTTCCTGCGCACGGTGCCGGGAGTCGAGCTCGAAGAAGATGGCACGGTGGTGGTCTCCGCGTCCATGATGACCGGTGCGCCCGGCGTGTTCGCCGGCGGTGACATGGTGCCCGCCGAGCGCACGGTGACCGTCGGGGTGGGGCACGGGAAGAAGGCGGCTCGCTATATCGACGCCTGGCTCACGGGCAAGGCAGCCGCGGACTGGCCCAAGCACCCCCTCGCCGACTTCGAGAAGCTGCACCTCTGGTACTTCGGGGACTTCGCCCTTAGGTCCCAACCCGAGCTCGAGCCGGAGACACGGGTGGCGGATTTCTCCGAGGTGGTCGGCGGGCTCTCCGAGGCGGATGCCCGTTACGAGGCGGCGCGGTGCCTGTCGTGCGGGAATTGCTTCGAGTGCGACGGGTGCCTGGGCGCCTGCCCGGAAGCCGCGGTGATCAAGCTAGGAGTGGGACATCGCTACCGCTTCGACTACGACCGCTGCACGGGGTGTGCGGCGTGCTTCGAGCAATGTCCTGTGCATGCCATCGAGATGGTCTCCGAGCCGGCGGGGGAGGGCGGCTGATGCGAGCAATCGTCGACGGCAACGAGGCGGCGGTCTCGGTGGCGTACCGGACCAACGAAGTCTGCGCCATCTTCCCCATCACCCCGGCTTCGCCCATGGCCGAACTGGCCGACGAGTGGTCGTGCGCGCGGCGCCCCAACGTCTACGGCAGCGTGCCGGCGGTGGTCGAGATGCAGAGCGAAGCCGGCGCCGCCGGCGCCCTCCACGGTGCGCTCCAAGGCGGGGCCTTGTCGACCACGTTCACTGCATCCCAGGGTCTCTTGCTCATGGTCCCCGATATGTACAAGATCGCCGGCGAGCTCACCCCGGCGGTCTTCCATGTGGCCGCCCGCTCGTTGGCCGCCCAGGGGCTGTCGATCTTCGGGGACCACCAAGACGTCATGGCCGTTCGCTCCACCGGGTTCGCCCTGCTCGCTTCTTCGTCGGTGCAGGAGGCCCACGACCTCGCTGCGGTGGCCCAGGCCGCCACGCTACGGGCCCGGGTGCCCTTCGTGCACTTCTTTGACGGGTTTCGCACCAGCCACGAGCTCAACACCGTGGAGCTGCTCTCCGACGACGACCTTCGGGCCCTGGTCCCCGAGGAGCTCATCCGTGCCCATCGTGCCCGGGCCATGTCGCCTGAGCATGCCTTCATCCGGGGCACCTCGCAGAATCCCGATGTTTACTTCCAGGCCAGAGAGACCGTGAACCCGTTCTACGCCCGGGTTCCCGCTCTGGTGCAGCAATCCATGGACGCCCTGGCCGAGCGAAGCGGCCGCCGGTACCACCTCGTCGACTACGCCGGGGACCCCGAAGCCGAGCGGGTGGTGGTGGCGATGGGTTCGGGGGCCGAGACCCTGCGCGAAACCGTGGCCCATCTGTGCAGCACGGGCGAGAAGGTGGGCGTGATCACCCTGCGCCTGTACCGGCCGTTCCCGGCCGAGGCCTTGCTCGCGGCCCTGCCGGAGAGCGCCCGGAAGGTGGGGGTGCTCGATCGGACCAAGGAGCCGGGCTCGCTGGGTGAGCCACTGTTCTTGGACGTGCTCGGCGCCCTGGCCGAGGGCCATGCCGAGGGCGAGCGGCGGAGGATGCCGGAGGTCTTCGGCGGCCGGTACGGGCTGTCCTCCAAGGAGTTCACCCCCGCCATGGTTGCCGGGGTCCTCGCCGAGCTCGATCGAGACCGCCCGCGACGGCGCTTCACCGTCGGGATCACCGACGACGTCTCGGGGACCTCGATCCCCTGCGACGCGTCGCTCGACATCGAGGCATCGGGGACGCTGCGGGCGGTGTTCTTCGGCCGGGGCTCCGACGGAACGGTAGGGGCCAACAAGAACAGCATCAAGATCCTCGGCGCCGGCCAGTTCTACGCCCAGGGATACTTCGTCTACGACTCCAAGAAGTCGGGCTCTGAGACGGTCTCGCACCTGCGCTTCGGGCCCGAGCCCATCCGGGCCCCGTATCTGGTCGAGCGGGCCGGCTTCGTGGGATGTCACCACTCCGGCCTCCTCGAGCGACACGAGGTGCTCGGCAGGGCTGCCCAGGGCGCCACGCTCCTGCTCAACTGTCCCGAGCCCGCAGCTCAGGTCTGGGACGCCCTTGCCCGCCCGGTCCAAGAGCAGATCATCGAAAAGGGCATCTCTCTCTACGTGATCGACGCCAACCGCATCGCTCGGGATCTGGAGCTCGCCGGGCGAGTGAACACGATCCTTCAGACGTGCTTCTTCGCCATCTCGGGCGTCCTCCCTCGAGACGAGGCGATCGAGCGGATCAAAGATTCGATCCGCAAGACCTATGCCCGCCGCGGGTCAAGGGTCGTCCAGTCCAACCTGGCGGCGGTCGACCGTGCCCTCGAGGCCCTGGTGCGAGTGGAGATCCCGGGCCGTGCCACCTCCACCACTGAGCCAGCGCCGGTTGTGCCTGATGACGCCCCCGAGTTCGTGAGGAGCGTGACGGCGGTGATGATGTCGGGGGGCGGTGACGAGCTGCCGGTCAGCGCCCTGCCTGTGGATGGCACCTGGCCCAGCGGCACTGCTGCGTACGAGAAGCGCAACGTCTCCGATCTCGTCGCCCAGTGGGACCCCACACTCTGCATCCAGTGCGGCAACTGCAGCTTCGTCTGCCCCCATTCCGTGATCCGGGCCAAGTATTACGACCGCTCTCGGCTAGATGGCGCTCCCGCGGCATTTCGTTCCGCCCCGCTCAACGCCCGTGGGCTTCCCGACAGTGCCTATACCTTGCAGGTCTATGCCGAGGACTGCACCGGCTGTGCTTTGTGCGTAGAAGCCTGTCCCGTCACCGCGCCGGCCGATCGCGGCCACAAGGCCATCAACCTCGCCTGGCGCGAAGACCTGGTCGTCGCCGAGCGGAGGAACGTCGCATTCTTCGAGTCGCTGCCGGCGGCCGAGCGCCCTCGGGTGGACTTTGGGACGGTGCGGGGTACCCAGTTCCTCACCCCGCTCTTCGAGTTCTCCGGGGCTTGTGCCGGCTGCGGCGAAACGCCGTACCTGAAGCTGCTCTCCCAGCTTTTCGGCGACCGCGCCGTGATTGCCAACGCCACTGGGTGCTCGTCGATCTACGGCGGGAACCTGCCCACCACCCCCTGGACCAGCGACGCCGAGGGGCGCGGCCCGGCTTGGTCGAACTCGCTGTTCGAGGACAACGGCGAGTTCGGCCTGGGGCTGCGCCTGGCCGCCGACCACCACGCGGCGGTGGCCGGGGCCCGCCTTGTCGAGCTCGAGGACGTCATCGGTGCCGAGCTGGTCGAAGCGCTGTTGGCCGCACCCCAGCGCACCGAGTCGGAGCTCGCGGCCCAACGCCGGCGTCTCTTGGAGCTGCGCCAGCGCCTCGAGGCGCTGGCGCAGCCGGCGGCCGAGGATCTCGCCAGCGTGCTCGATCACCTGCTGCGGCGCAGCGTCTGGATCGTGGGTGGCGACGGCTGGGCCTATGACATCGGCGCAGCTGGCCTCGACCACGTGCTGGCGAGCGGGCGTGACGTGAACGTGTTGGTGCTCGACACCGAGGTCTACTCCAACACCGGGGGCCAGGCCTCCAAGGCCACTCCGCTCGGGGCGGTGGCCAAGTTCGCTGCCGCCGGCAAGTCGGTCGAGAAGAAGGACCTAGCCCTCCAGGCCATCGCCTACGGCAGCGTGTACGTGGCCCGCCTGGCGATGGGGGCCGACCCCCAGCAGACCCTGCGCGCGTTCCGGGAGGCCGAGGCCTACGACGGCCCGTCGCTGCTCATCGCCTACAGCCACTGCATCGCGCATGGGATCGAGATGCGAGACGGCCTCGACCAGCAACACCGGGCCGTCGCCAGCGCGTACTGGCCGCTCATCCGATACGACCCGGTCCTGCGCCAAGGCGGCCAGAATCCCTTCCTCCTCGACTCACCCCGACCCCGGATCTCGCTGGGCGACTACACCCGTAGGGAGCTGCGCTACTCGATGCTGACCCGTTCCGATCGCGCCGAGTCCGAGCGCCTCTCGGCCCTGGCCCAGCAGGCGGTCGACCAGCGCTGGGCGGTCTACGAGGAGATGGCCACGCGCCCCGCCGAACGGTTCCCTGCCGATGCTCGCAAGGAGCGTTGATGGAGCTCACCACCACGTATCTGGGCCTGCCGCTTCGAAACCCGCTCGTCGCCTCGGCCTCCCTGCCTTCCCCACCCCCTGGACGGAGTCCGTCGCCTGGCCGACGCCGGCGTTGGCCGGGTGGTGGCGCTGCACTTGCTCTTCGAAGAAGAGCTCGAGGAGCAAGCCGAGCGCCACGCCACGCGGTGCAGCGCTTCCGTGCCGATGCCCGTAGGCGGCCCGCATGGACCTGACCACGACCTACCTGGGCCTACAGCTCGCCAACCCGCTCATCGCTTCGGCCTCTCCGCTGTCGCACACCCTGGACGGGGTACGCCGCCTGGCCGACGCCGGCGTGGGCGCGGTGGTGCTCCACTCGCTCTTCCAGGAGGAGATCGAGGTGGAGGCCGAGCGCTATGCCCGCCTCACCTGGGCCGGCAGCGAGCGCTTCGCCGAGTCGCTCACCTACTTCCCGGAGGCACCCAGGACCGACGCCGTGGCACGCGACTACCTCAGCCTGCTCGAGCGGGCCAGCTCGGTCGTCGACATCCCGGTGATCGCTTCGCTCAACGGGACCACCGCCAGTGGCTGGACCGCCTATGCCCGCGCCATGGCCGACGCTGGGGCGGCAGCCATCGAGCTCAACACCTACCATCTTCCCGCCGACCCGAGCGTCTGGGGAGGCGACGTCGAGGAGCGTTACGTCGAGATCGTCGATCTGGTGAAGGCCACGGTGGCGCTTCCTGTCGCGGTCAAGCTCTCCTCCTACCTGTCTTCGCCGGCGAACATGGCGCTCCGGCTCGCGGACGCCGGTGCCGACGGGCTCGTGCTCTTCAACCGGTTCTTCCAGCCCGACATCGACCCCGAGGGCCTGGCAGTGGTGCCCGGTGTCGACCTGTCCAGCCCCGCCGAGGGACGAGTTCCTCGGACCTGGATAGCCCTGCTGCGCCGACAGGTCCGGGTGGACCTGGCCGGGACGACCGGTGTGGAGGGACCCGACGACCTCGTCAAGTACCTCCTTGCGGGAGCGGACGTCGTCATGAGCGCCTCGGCACTGCTGCGCCACGGACCCGACCATGCCCAGGTGCTGCTTGCCGGCCTGGCCGCTTGGATGGCACAGCGCGGCTTAAGACGCCTTGGCGAGCTTCGAGGGATGTTCGCCGTGCCACCCGATGTGGATGCCACGGTCCACGAGCGGGCCAGCTACGTTGCTGCCCTCCGAGCCGCCAACGCCGGCGGCGGTGACCGTCAGTGGTGATCGTGGGCAGCGCACGCGTGGCGCAGCTGGTCTCCGCGCGACGTGGTCTGTGGGCGACGTAGTGGTCTCGGTCCCATGAGGTCGCGTGTCGTGGTCGGCGTCGACGGTTCGTCCCGTGCCACGGCGGGCTTGGAGTGAGCCGGCGCCGAGGCAGCTCGTCGGGGGAGGGATCTGGCGATCCTGTGCGCCTGGGACCATAGGGGCCTCGTCGGGGCGTCCGCCCTGCGGGCCGGTCAGCCAGCACTGCGTCGGACCCAATGGTTGTGCCGCTCGGCTGTCACCGCATAGCAAGACGGTGACAGCGCAGCACCAGGGGCGGTGGGGACCTTCGGCCCTAGCTGTAGACGGCCCGACGGCCGATGCTCATGAGATGGTACTCGCTGGCCGACCGAGACGATGACCCGTCAGGCCCAGTCGCCGCCGCCGGGGGACAAGCCGCAGGGACCGGCGCCTCCGCCGCCGCCGGCGTGGCGGCACTGGCTGTTCCCGTTGGCCCTGCTGGCCACCGCCGTGTTGTTCCTGACGTTGCCGGGCACCAAGGCGCCGAGCCCGGTGACGCTGCGCTACTCCACGTTCCTCGATGACGTGATCAGCCACCACGTGCGTAGCGTGGACATTGCCTCCGACGGGGAAGCCACCGGCACCCTGACCGACGGCAAGTCGTACTCGACGGTGATCCCCACCGAGCTCGGTGGCGCGACGCTGCTGAGTGAGCTTCGGACGGCGAAGGTGGAGATCACCGCGAGCCTGCCGAGCTCGTCGTTCGGTACCGAGGTGATGACTTGGTTGGTGCTGCTGGCACCGCTTGCGGTCTTCGGCTGGCTGTGGTGGCGGATGAGCCGAGGGGCTGGGGGCGGAGCGATGGGGCGGATGGCGTCGATCGGTCGGTCGAAGGCCCAGGTGTTCGACGCCGAGCGACCACGCACCACCTTCGCCGACGTCGCTGGCTACGACGGGGTGAAGGCAGAAGTCGCTGAAGTGGTGGATTTCCTGCGCCGCCCGGAACGCTACCGGCGAGCAGGGGCGCTCGCCCCGCGCGGCGTGCTCATGGTCGGGCCCCCGGGGACGGGAAAGACCCTCATGGCCCGAGCGGTGGCCGGCGAAGCCAGTGTGCCGTTCTTGTCGGTGAGCGGGTCGAGCTTCGTGGAGATGTTCGTCGGCGTTGGGGCAGCTCGGGTGCGGGATCTCTTCGCTGAGGCCCGTAAGCGGGCGCCGGCCATCGTCTTCGTCGACGAGATCGATGCGCTCGGCCAGCGGCGCAGCAGCGGCGGTGCCATGGTGTCCAACGACGAGCGGGAGCAGACGCTGAACCAGATGCTGGCCGAGATGGACGGGTTCGACCCAGCGGTCGGGATCGTGGTGCTGGCGGCGACCAACCGGCCCGACGTGCTCGACCCGGCGTTGTTGCGTCCAGGTCGCTTCGACCGCCAGGTCACCATCCCACTGCCGAACCAGGCTGAGCGTCAAGCCATCTTGGCGGTGCACTGCCGCGACAAGCAGCTCGACCCCAGCGCCGACCTCCAGGTCATGGCTCGGGCCACCCCGGGGTTCAGCGGGGCCGACCTGGCCAATCTGGCGAACGAGGCGGCCATCGTGGCGGTGCGCGAGGGGCGGACAGTGCTGTGGGCCTCGGACTTCGACGCCGCCCGGGACCGGATCCTGCTCGGGCGGCGAGAGGGATCGAACGTCCTCTTGCCCGAGGAGAAGCATGCCGTGGCCGTCCACGAGTCGGGGCACGCGCTGGTGGCGGCCTTGAGCGAGCACGCCGATCCAGTGGAGAAGGTGTCCATCTTGCCCGCAGGCCAGGCGCTCGGGATCACCTTCCAGCTGCCCCTAGTGGAGCGACATCTCTACCCCGAGAGCACCATGCTCGACATGCTGGCGGTGCGCCTCGGTGGGCGCGCTGGCGAGCTGGTGGTGCTCGGCGAGGCGTCCAGTGGCGCGACGAACGACCTGGCCGGAGCCACCGAGCTCGCGACCAAGATGGTCCGGGAGATGGGCCTGTCCGAGACGCTCGGACCGGTCGGGTACCCAAGTGGCGGCTCCACGTTCCTCGGTGACAGTGGGCCGGCGCTGCTCAGCCGGCCGTTCGCCGAAGCCACGCAAGCCGCCATTGACGCTGAGGTGGCTCGGCTGCTGCGGGAGGCAGAGCAGCGGGCCCTGTCGCTCTTGCGTGAACACCGGCCTATGCTGGACAAGCTGGTGGCTGCCTTGCTCGAGCACGAGACCATCCCGGGGTCGGCGGTGTACCGCATCGCCCACGTCCGGTCACCGCGTCGGAGCCAGGCGCCGGCCCGCTTGGCCGCTTCCAGCCCTGCGGGGCGCGGCGGCACAGTGGTGGCTGCGCGGGGCCGGTCCTCTCCGGAGACGAGCGAGCACCGTACGGTTGACGAGCACCGTACGGTTGACGAGCACCGTACGGTTGACGAGCACCGTACGGTTGACGAGCACCGTACGGTTGACGAGCACCGTACGGTTGACGAGCACCGCTCGGACCCGCCCGGACCGGGCGCCGACGCTGCGCCGAACCTGGTCGTATCGAACCGCTCGGCAGCGATCGAAGCCTGAGAGGAGTGCCAGAACGGGTTGCGGCCTCGTTGCCGGTGTCCTGGGTGGCGGGGGAGCCCAGCCTACGTCAGTAGCGGTAGGCGTCGGCCTTGAACGGGCCGCCGATGTCCACGCCCAGGTATGAGGCCTGGCGTTCGGTGAGCGTCGTCAGCTTCACGCCGAGCTTGTCGAGGTGGAGGCGGGCGACCTTCTCGTCGAGCCGGCGGGGAAGGACGTGGACGCCGACGGGATAGTGCTCGGTGCGGGTGAACAGCTCGATCTGGGCGAGCACCTGGTTGGTGAAGCTGGCGGACATCACGAAGCTCGGGTGGCCCGTGGCGCAGCCGAGGTTCACGAGGCGGCCCTCGGCGAGGACGATGACGGCGTGGCCGTCCGGGAAGACCCAGGCGTCCACTTGCGGCTTGACAGTCTCCCGCCGGATGCCGTGATACCGGGCGAGCCCGGCCATGTCGACTTCGTTGTCGAAGTGGCCGATGTTGCAGACGATGGCGTTGTGCCGCATGCGGCTCATGTGCTCGGCGGTGATCAGGTCCCGGTTGCCGGTGGCCGTCACGAAGATGTCGGCTGTGTCGACCACGTCGTCGAGGGTGAGCACCTGGTACCCCTCCATCGCCGCCTGGAGGGCGCAGATGGGGTCGACCTCCGTGACGATCACCCTGGCACCCTGGCCGCGGAGTGACTGGGCGCAGCCCTTGCCGACGTCACCGAAACCGCAGACGACGGCGGTCTTGCCGGCGACCATCACGTCCGTGGCCCGGAAGATGCCGTCTACGAGGGAGTGGCGGCAGCCGTAGAGGTTGTCGAACTTCGACTTGGTCACCGAGTCGTTGACGTTGATGGCCGGGAACAGCAGCGTGCCGGCCGCCGCCCGCTGGTAGAGCCGGTGGACGCCGGTGGTCGTCTCCTCGGTCACGCCCTTGATCGACTGGGCGGTGCGGGTCCAAAGCGTCGGGTCCTCCCGCAGCGTGCGTTGGAGGGTGGCGACGATGACTCCCCACTCCTCGGAGTCCTCCGGGCCGAGGTCCGGGACCGCACCGGTGCGCTCGGCCTCGACCCCGAGGTGGACGAGAAGCGTTGCGTCGCCCCCGTCGTCGAGGATCATGTTGGGGAGTTGCCCGTCCGGCCAGTGCACGGCCTGGTGGGTGCACCACCAGTACTCCTCCAGGGTCTCCCCCTTCCAGGCGAACACCGGGATGCCTGCCGCGGCGATCGCCGCAGCGGCGTGGTCCTGGGTGGAGAAGATGTTGCAGCTCGCCCAGCGCACCTCGGCGCCGAGGGCTACGAGGGTCTCGATGAGCACGGCCGTCTGCACGGTCATGTGCAGCGAGCCGGTGATCCGGGCGCCGGCCAGCGGCTTGGCGTCGCCGTACTCATCGCGCAGCGCCATCAGGCCGGGCATCTCGACCTGGGCCATGTCCAGCTCGCGGCGGCCGAAGTTCGCCAGCCCGATGTCGGCCACGCGAAAGGCGGGGCCGGGTGACGCGATGGTGTCAGTCATGGGGCAACTCCTCGGGTCAGGGGCGACGGGCGCCACCGGGGACGCGGGCAGGCGCGCTCGGCCCGCCCGCAGGGCCGGGGTCGTCTGACCCTTCGCACCTGGCCGGCCCGGGACGGTGGCAGCGTACCGGCTGCACGCTGGAGCGGCTGGGGCGACGGTGGTCGCGGTGCCGGTTGCCGGTGGGGTCCCTGGTACCGTCCGCCGCATGCCGAGTGATGACGTCGCCCCGGCCGCGCTCCCCGCAGCACCGCCAGGCCGGGCCCTGTTCGTCGCCGCCCACCCCGACGACATCGACTACGGCTGCGCCGGCACGGTCGCCTGGCTCGTGTCCACCGGTTGGCAGGTTGCCTACTGCCTCGTCACCGACGGGGACGCCGGTGGCTACGACGCCACCGTCCCGAGGGAGCAGGTACCCGGCATCCGGCGCGCGGAGCAGGCAGAGGCGGCCCGCGTGCTCGGAGTCTGCGATCTGCACTGGCTCGGCCATCCCGACGGGCGCGTCGAGGTGACGCTCGCGCTGCGCCGGGACCTCACGGCGGTGATCCGGAGGGTGCGGCCGCAGCGGGTCATCTGCCCCAACCCGCAGCGGGTCTGGGAGAGCATGTACGGCAGCCACCCCGACCACATGGCCTCCGGTGAGGCGACGTTGCGGGCGGTGTACCCGGATGCACGCAACCCATTCGCCTTCCCCGAGCTGCTGGCCGGGGGACTGGAGGCCCACAGCGTGGACGAGGTCTGGGTGGTCGGCGGGCCCGATCCCGACGTGGTCCTGGACGTCACCGGGTTCTTTGACTTGAAGTGCAAGGCGCTACGCGCCCACGTCAGCCAGGAGACGGACCGAGACGGCCATCTCGAGCCGATGCTCAGGGAGTGGATGGGCGGCACTGCGCAGCGCGCCGGCCTGCCTGAGGACCGCTTGGCCGAGGCCTACCGCCGCATCGACACTCGCTGATCCCGGCTGTCGAGGCGCGGCAGCGAGCAGGTTGCTCCGGCTCAGCCGGGGTGCGCCCCTCGTCGCGCTGGAGCGGGAAGAGAGCAGCACCCGGCCGGGCAGTCGTCGGGCCACGGCCCATCCGGCGACAGGCTCTTCCTGGGCACCGAGGGGTCGAGTTGCTCCGCAACCAGCTCGCGGACCATCCGGACGAATGCCGGATGGGTTCCCGGCGTCGGCGACCGCAGCAGCCGGATGCCGCCGCCCGCCGCCACGGCGGCCGCTTCGGTGTCGAGGTCCCACACGACCTCCATGTGATCGGAGGTGAAGCCCAGGGGGCAGACCACCACCTCGGCGCCGGCCGGTTCGGCCCGCAGCCGGTCGCGGACGTCGGGCTCGAGCCATGGCTGTCGGGGCGGGCCGGAGCGGCTCTGCCAGACCAACTCCCAAGCATGGAGGGAGCAACGGCGGGCGACCTCCCCCGCCGCCCAGCGCAGCTGGCGGTCGTAGGGAGCGCACGCAGCCATCGACGTCGGGACGCTGTGGGCACTGAACCACACCCGGGGGTTGGTGCCGGCGGCGGCGAGCGTGGCGTTCAGCCCGTCGGCGACGGCTTCGAGGAAGCCCGGGTGGTCATAGTAAAGGCGGAGCTTGCGCAGCTCGGGGGCGCCGGGTACGGCCCCAGCCGCCCGTCGGAGGTCGTCGCGGTACTGCCGGCACCCGCTCCACGAGCCGAACGCGGATGTCACGAACACAGCCGCGTGGCGTACGCCGTCGTCACGCATGGCGGCCACGGTGTCGGCTAGGAAGGGGTGCCAGTTGCGGTTGCCCCAGTAGACCGGCAGCGCCACACCGGACGAGTCCAGCTCGGACTCCACGGCCCTGACGAGAGCCCTCGCCTGCGCGTTGAGAGGGCTCACCCCGCCGAAGTGGTGGTAGTGCTCGGCCACGGCGAGCACGCGCTCCCGGGGCACGTTGCGGTCGCGCAGCACGTTCTCGAGGAACGGCACGACCTCGTCGGGGCCTTCCGGGCCGCCGAACGACAACACGAGCAGGGCATCGGGGGCGGGCATGGTGGCCCGAGCGTACGGCCGGCCCGAGCGTACGGCCGGCCCTGCCCCCTACCGCTTCAGCAACCGCACGCTCTCGGTCCGCACGCCCCAATCCATGCACTGCTGGTAGGTCGGCTCCCAGATGTCGAGGTGGTTGCCGATGATCGCTCCGCCCGTGTCCTGGGCGACCCTGGTGCCGACGCCGCTGATGTTGATCACGGCGCCCAGGGGGACGACCGAGGGGTCGACGGCAACGGTCTCGAGGCTGACCGGCGCTCCGGAGGCCGTGGTGCCCTGCAGGTCGTAGCACGTGACGACGAAGCTCCCGAGCGGCGTGCCGGTCGGCGCGAGGGAGACCCTGACGGCGTTGGTGCGTGCCGGCGGTGGGACGCTGGTGGCCAGCTCGAGGTAGCCGCCAGGGCCGTCGGCGGTGATGGCCGTCACCCGGGCGGTGGACGGCTCGGGGGACGTCGAGCCCCGATACGTGGCGTCACCGAAGGCGAACACCGCTCCGCCGCGGGATGCCAGCCAGTAGCCGGCGCCGGTCGGCGTGGCGGCGATGCTCACGATGTCAGCACTCACGTGGCGGCGGGGGAGGGAGCCCTTGGAGGCGGCGGCGCCGTAGTGCAAGACGGTGCCGTCCGAGGAAGCCAGCCAGTAGCCGGCCCCCGTGGCGGGTGCGGCGATGCCGACGATCGCAGCATGGTGGACGCCGGCGGCATTGGGCGAGCCGACGAACTTGGCGTCGCCGAAGGGGAAGACCCCGCCGTCGGCGGTGGCCAACCAGTACCCGTTGCCGTCAGGTGTGGGGGCGATGCCGACGACAGGTGAGTGGAGCCGGCGGTGCGCAAGCGAGCCGTGCCACGACGCCCGGCCGAAGGCGAAGACCTGGCCGTCGGCGGCGACCACCCAGTACCCGCGGCCGCCGGGGGCGGCAGCGATGCCCGTGACCCGGCCGGCCAGGCGGTGGGCTGGTACCGATCCCAGGCGGGGCGCAGTCCCGTGGGCGAAGACCCGGCCGCCGGTGTTGATGACCCAGTACCCGCCGCCACCGGGGGCGGATGCCAGCCCGACGAGATCGCCGCTCGGGCGTGGCCCCGGGAGGCGGTCGGCACCGCCGAAGCCAGCCAGGCCGGCGCCGTGCGTACCTCGAGGCCCGGCGGCGCGGTGGACCCCGGGAGTGGCGGTCGGGGCCTGCCACGCTGCGCGCGATGCCCAGTGGTCCCCGTAGCCCAGCGCCACTGGTGGGTGGGCGGCGCCGGCGGCGGTGAGCGAGACGGGAAGGCGGGCGGCGGTGGCGGTGGCGGTGGCGGTGGCGAGCGAGATGGGAAGGCGGGCGACGCCGGCGCCGCCGGTGGCGGCGGCGAGCGAGACTGGCACGGCAGCGACCGCCACCCGGCGGCGGAGCGTACCGGGCTTGCGCCGGCGGAAGTGCTGCGGGCGATGGCGTGGGAGCGCGGGCATGCGCGTCCCCAGGTCGGTGTAGGGCAGGAAGGGGCTCCCTTTCGATCGGCGCGCCGGTTGGTGACGTCCTACGGGTGTGACGACGACGAGGGACACCCGGCGCGGGTCTCCACCGGAAAGGGCGGGGTGGAGATGGCGTATTGACAGCGCCCGCCGGTGGTCTCTGGGACGGTCACCCGGGCGCCTTGTCCTTGGTCGACGGAGAACGGTAGCGGTTCGGCGCGTGAAATGGAAATGTTATGTACGTGACATGCGTCACAGGAAGTATTGATAATGAGGATTGCGTGCAATCACGCACTGTGCGTGACCACTGTGGCTAACCACTGTGGGTAACCACTGTGCGAGGGAAACCCAATGGTGAATACTCCCGGATTACCACGGAACGGTGTCACGACCCTACGATCGGTGTCCGTGTCCTCATCCGGTCGGGTCATCCTGCGGGTCGAGGCGGGCGTCGCCGACGTCCGGCTCAACCGGCCCGAGAAGCTGAACGCCCTCGACGTGGGCCTGTTGGAGGCGCTCGTCGCTGCTTCAGACGCCCTGGCGGAGGACGCCAGTGTGCGCGCTGTGGTACTCTCCGGCGAAGGCCGGGCATTCTGTACAGGTCTGGACGTGTCGTCGCTCCTCGCCATGGCCAGCGATCCCGGCGAAGTGGACGTGCGGCGAGCTCTCGGTGCACGGCTGCCGGGGCGGGTCACCAACCTGGCCCAGGAGGCCGCAGACGGCTGGCGGCGCCTCCCGGTGCCGACGATCGCCGCCGTGCACGGCGTCGCCCTGGGAGGCGGCCTGCAGATCGCCCTCGGTGCCGACCTGCGGGTGGTGGCCCCTGGAGCCCGGCTCTCCGTGCTCGAGATCCGGTGGGGTCTCGTCCCCGACATGACCGGGACCTGGGCACTACCGCGGCTCGTGGGCGTCGACGCGGCCAAGGAGCTCACCTGGACCGGCCGGATCGTCGAGGGGGAGGAGGCGGTTCGCATCGGGCTGGCCACCCGGATGGCCGACGATCCCCGGGCGGCCGCTCTCGATCTGGCCCGGCAGCTGGCGGCGTCCAGCCCGCAGGCCGTGCGCGCTGCCAAGGCGCTGCTGGACGCTTCCCTCCTGGCCGCCCCCGCCGATCAGTACCGCGCGGAGTCCGAGGCGATGAGCAGCATCATCGGCAGCCCCAACCAGGCCGAGGCAGTGCGGGCCCACCTGGAGGAAAGGTCACCCGTGTTCAGCGACCCCGGCTGACCGCCCTTCGCTTCCGCCCGGGGTCACGGGCGGGTGGGACTGGGCCGGCCGGGCGGCGCATGCCCACTTCGACGCGCTCGAGCAGTGCCTCCATGGCCCGTGAGGTCGTCCGGTCTCGCCGCTCCGCCACGCCGATGTGGCGGACGAGCTCCCGTCGAGCGAAGCGCACGGCTCGCAGCGAGCCGCCGGGGGGGACCACCGATGCAGGCAGGACCGCCGCCCCGAGGCCGGCGCCGGCCATAGCCAGCACACCATCCATCTCGAGGCCTTCCACGGCGAAGCTCGGTTGGAAGCCGGCGTGCCGGCAGGCGTCGAGGGTGGCCTCGCGCAGGTCGTAGCCGTCGCGGAACATCACCAGTGGCACGTCCCGCAGGTCGCTGACCTCCAGGGCTTGGCGCAGTGACAAGGGGTGACCGGCCGGCACGGCCACGACCAGCTCTTCCTCCCCGAGCGGGCGCGCCTGCAGCGACGCACCCGACACCGGGAGCACGATCAGGGCGAGGTCGACCAGGCTGCGCTCCAGCTTCCGGACGAGGTCGCCGGAGCCGGCCTCGTCCACGACCAGCTCGACACCCGGGTAGGTGGTGTGGAAGGCGGCGAGGACGGGTGGCAGCACGGTGGTCGTCAGGCTCGGGGTGGCGCCGAGGGTGACGCGACCGCGCTCGAGACCGGCAAGCGCCTCGATGGCGGCGACGCCGGCGTCGCAGTCGGTGAGGGCCTGGCGAGCCCACGGCAGGAATGCCTCGCCGGCCGCCGTCAGGATCGCCCCTTGGCGCGAGCGGTCGAACAGGCTGGCGCCGAGCTCGACCTCCAGTGCCCTCACGGCGGCGCTGACCGACGGCTGGGCTACGTGCAGGCGCGACGCGGCCCGCACGAACTGCCCTTCCTCGGCCAGGGTCACGACGTACCGGAGCTGGTGGAGCTGCATGGCTCCATAGGCTAGGCCTCTACGTCTGAGAGGTAGGTGGCCGTCGACGGCGGTCGCTGCCCGGGATTAGCGTCCTCTTGGGATCCCGGACCACAGGAGGGCAGATGGCTGCACCCACGACACCAGCGCCGCCGGCACGGCCTCGCGCCGACATACCCACCAAGACCCTCCGGACCGATGCCTGGTGGCGGGCGCCAGCGATCTCCGCGTTCGTGATGACGGCCTTCGTCGTCTATGCCACCGTCGCCGCCTTCTACAACAAGGACTATTACTACGCGCCCTACATCTCGCCGTTCTACTCACCGTGCCTGGTGGCCGGCTGCCACCTCTCGGCGCAGGGCTACACCCATGCGAGGGTGAACGTGCCGCACCTCACAGTGCTGGGCTACTGGTGGTCGATCTCGCCAGCGATCTTGATCCTGATCTTCCCCCTCGGGTACCGCCTCACCTGTTACTACTACCGCCGCGCCTACTACCGGGCGTTCTGGCTGTCGCCGCCGGCGTGCGCCGTGGCCGAGCCGCACAAGCGCTACACGGGCGAGACGCGCTTCCCGCTCATCGTGCACAACGTCCACCGGTACTTCTTCTACGCGGGGCTCGTGCTGAACGCCATCCTCACCTACGACGCCGTGCTCGCCTTCCGGACCCACACCGGGCAGTGGGGCCACTTCGGCGTGGGCACGGCGGTACTTCTCATCAACGCCACGCTGCTCTGGCTGTACTCGTTGTCGTGCCACTCCTGCCGCCACATCGTCGGCGGCCGGCTCAAGCACTTCTCCAGGCACCCCATCCGCTTCAAGATGTGGGGCGTCGTCTCCAAGCTCAACACCCGCCACATGCAGTTAGCCTGGTCCAGTCTCATCTGGGTGGCCCTCACCGATCTCTATGTACGGCTGGTGGCCAGCGGCACGATCCACGGGGCGTGGGTGTGATGCCCGAGTACGAGCGGCACACCTACGACGTCGTCGTCATCGGCGCCGGCGGCTCGGGGCTGCGGGCGGCCATCGCGGCGCACGAGGCCGGGGCACGCACGGCCGTCGTGTGCAAGAGCCTCCTCGGCAAGGCCCATACCGTGATGGCCGAGGGCGGCATCGCGGCGGCGATGGGGAACCTGTGGCCCGATGACAACTGGAAGGTCCACTTCCGCGACACGATGCGGGGCGGGAAGCTGCTCAACAACTGGCGGATGGCGGAGCTGCACGCCAAGGAGGCGCCGGAGCGGGTCTGGGAGCTCGAGCAATGGGGTGCCCTGTTCGACCGCACCAAGGACGGGCTGATCAGCCAACGCGACTTCGGCGGCCATCGCTACGCCCGGCTCGCCCATGTCGGCGACCGGACAGGCCTCGAGATGATCCGCACCCTCCAGCAGCGGACCGTCCAGCTGGGAGTGGACGTGTACATGGAGTGCACCGTCACCGACCTGATGAGAGACGGCGATCGGATCGCCGGCGCGTTGGGGTACTGGCGGGAGTCGGGTCGCTTCGTCGTGTTCGAGACCCCAGCGGTGGTGCTCGCCACCGGAGGCATCGGCAAGTCGTGGAAGGTGACGTCCAACTCGTGGGAGTACACCGGAGACGGCCACGCCCTGGCCCTGCGGGCCGGCGCCACGCTGCTCAACATGGAGTTCGTCCAGTTCCACCCGACGGGGATGGTCTGGCCGCCGTCGGTGCGGGGCTTGCTCGTCACCGAGTCGGTGCGCGGAGACGGCGGCGTGCTCCGCAACTCCGAGGGCCGGCGGTTCATGTTCGACTACATCCCGGAGTTCTTCAAAGCCGAGACGGCGGACACCGAGGGGGAGGCCGACCGCTGGTACGACGACAAGAAGAACAACCGCCGGCCCCCGGAGCTGCTGCCTCGCGACGAGGTTGCGCGGGCCATCAACAGCGAGATCAAGGCGGGGCGGGGGTCGCCGCACGGCGGTGTGTTCCTCGACATAGCCTCCCGGCGCAGCCCTGAGTACATCAAGAAGCGGCTGCCGTCGATGTACCACCAGTTCATGGAGCTGGCCGAGGTGGACATCACCAGGGAGCCCATGGAGATCGGGCCGACGTGCCACTACGTGATGGGGGGGGTCGAGGTCGATCCCGACAGCGCCTCCTCCCGGGTGCCGGGCCTGTACGCGGCCGGCGAGGTCGCCGGCGGCATGCACGGGGCCAACCGCCTCGGCGGCAACTCGCTGTCGGATCTCGTCGTGTTCGGGCGGCGCGCCGGCGAGCACGCTGCGGCCTACGCCTCCGAGGTCGGCGAGCGCCGCCCGGTGGTCCCCGAGGAAGAGGTCGCCGCCGGGGTGCGCACCGCCCTGGCGCCGTTCGACAGCGGCGGGCGGGAGAACCCCTACCGCATCCAGCAGGAGCTCCAGGACGCCATGCAGGACCTGGTCGGCATCATCCGGCGCGAGCACGAGATGCGCCTGGCGCTGAAGACGATCCATGATCTGAGGGAGCGGTCGAAGGCCCTGGGCGTGGAAGGCAACCGTCAGTACAACCCGGGCTGGAACCTCGCCCTCGACCTGCGGAACATGCTCCTCGTCGCCGAGGCGGTCGCCCTCGCCGCCATGGAGCGAAAGGAGTCCCGCGGCGGGCACACCCGTGACGACTTCCCGATGACCGACTACGACTTCTGGGGAAAGCGCAACGTGATCGTCGAGTTGGCGGACGGCGGTGCCGTTCACCTGCGTCTGCAGGATCTGCCGGAGCCGCCGCCGGAGCTGGCTGCTCTCCTCGAGGAGCCGCACTGATGGCTTACGACCTGACCCTTCGTATCTGGCGCGGCGACGCATCCGGCGGTGGCCTCGTGGACTACACGGTGGAGGCCGAGGACGGCGAGGTTGTCCTCGACGTCGTGCACCACGTCCAGGCGCAACTGGCCGGCGACATGGCCGTGCGGTGGAACTGCAAGGCCGGCAAGTGCGGCTCGTGCTCTGCGGAGGTAAACGGGCGCCCACGCCTGATGTGCCTGGCGCGGCTGTCCACGTTCCCCCGGGGCGAGCCGATCACCATCACGCCACTGCGGACGTTCCCGGTGATCCGCGACCTGGTCACCGACGTCTCGTTCAACTACCGGAAGGCGGAGCTGGTCCCCGCCTTCACCCCCACCGCCGAGCAGCCCACGGCCCCCTTCCGCATGGCCCAGGTGGACGTCGAGCGGTCGCAGGAGCTCCGCAAGTGCATCGAGTGCTGGCTCTGCCAGAACACGTGCCACGTGATCCGGGACCACGACGACAACAAGGAGGCCTTCTCCGGCCCTCGCTTCTTCATCCGCTACGCCGAGCTCGACATGCACCCCAACGACGCCCTCGACCGCAAGAAGCTCGTCCAGGATGACCGCGGCCTCGGGCTGTGCAACATCACCAAGTGCTGCACCGAGGTCTGCCCGGAGAAGATCAAGATCACCGACAACGGGATAATCCCCATGAAGGAGCGCGTCGTGGACGTCAAGTACGATCCGGTCCGGCTGTTGCGCCGCCGGCGGGGAGGCAACGGTGCGTGACGCGTCGGGCGACGTCCAGGCGTTCGTCGGGGGCATGGTGGGGGCCGATACGTGGGTAGGCACCGACAACCTCTAGGCTGGGTCTGCAATGACTGACGCTCACGACACCATCGACGGAGTGGCGCCCTTCGTGGGGACGTGGCGCGCCGAGTTGATCGGGCTCACCTCCGTGTCCGCCGGCGAGGTGCAGGACCGGCTGCTGGACCTGTGGGCGCAGCTGCCCGACGGTGACCGCCGTGCCGCGGTGGAGGCCTGGCTGACGGAGACCCTGGCCCGCCACCTGTACCCGGTGGCGGAGCTCGAGGAGCGGCTCGCCGCCCTGTGAAGTCGGGGTGCCCCCCGGGTAGCGTCTGGGCATGCCCGACCAACCCCGTCAGAACGTCACCTTCCCGAGCAACGGAGGCGAGGCCTTTGGCTACCTCGCCACGCCCGCAGGCGGGCGGGGGCCAGGACTCGTGGTCATCCAGGAGTGGTGGGGTCTCACCGACCACATCGCCAACGTGGCCGACCGGTTCGCCGGCGAGGGGTTCGTGGCCCTCGCCCCGGACCTCTACGGGGGCAGGACCACCCATGACGCGGAGGAGGCGAGCCGGCTCATGCAGGAGCTGCCGGCCGACCGGGCGGCGCGCGACCTCGTGGGCGCCGTCGACTACCTGCTCGCCAGCGACGCGGTGACTGGCGTCAAGGCCGGGGTCGTCGGCTTCTGCATGGGGGGCGGGTTCGTGCTCTCGCTGGCTGCCCAGGCGGGGGACAAGGTTGGTGCCGCCGTGGCCTTCTACGGGGTCCTCCAGGAGGAGCCCGACTGGTCGGCGCTTACGGCCAGGGTGCAGGGCCACTACGGCGAGAAGGATGCCTTCGTGCCGGCGGAGGCGGCAAAGGCGCAGTTCCGGGCCATCGCAGAGGCGACCGGCACCCAACCCGAGCTGCACTTCTATCCGGCGGGACACGCCTTCTTGAACGACGAGAACCTGATCGGCACCTATGACCCACAGCAGGCCAGGATCGCCTGGGACCGGACCGTCGGGTTCCTCCGGGACAACCTCTAGACTACGGGATCATTGCCCTCGTCTGGGGCAGCGGTGCGGCCGGGTTCCTCCGATCACACCCAGCCAGCGGACCGACACTGCGTGCTAACCAACTAGTCCCGCAACAGACGATGTGATCTCCATGGACCTTCCGCCCAGCGACCTCCGACGCTTCGTCGACGCCCAGGACGCCGGGGGGACCTACGCCCGGGCGATCGCAGAGCTGCGCGCCGGCCGCAAGGCGGGCCACTGGATGTGGTTCGTCTTCCCCCAGATCGAGGGTCTCGGCCGCTCGTCCGCGGCAAGGCACTTCGCCATCCGCTCGCTCGAGGAAGCCCGGGCTTACCTCCGCCATCCGGTGCTCGGTCCCAGGCTGCGAGAGTCCGCCCTGGCTGCCGCCGAGGCGCCGGCCAGCAGCGCCGGCGACCTGCTCGGGGAGATCGACGCCATGAAGCTACGGTCGTCGATGACGCTGTTCCTCCGTTCCGACCCAGACGGGCCGTGGCAGTCGGTGCTCGACCGCTGGTTTGGCGGGGAGCCCGACCCGGCAACCGATGCGCTGCTCGCCGACGACCCCTGAGCCGTCCGGGTCGCGTTCGCGTCGTAGCCCTGGACGCTGCCGATGCCGTGGGCCGGGAACCCACGGCGTCAGCCGCCCACCCCGAGCGGTTCGAACACCCCCATCAGGCTACGGTCGCTCCGCTTCGAGCAGTTAGCACCAAATGCGGGGGTCACGAAGTCGCACGTGCCAGGTGACTCGCGCGCAGCCAGGCTAACTGCGCGCACCCGAGACGCCATGTCGTCGTGGTTGCGCGCAGAACGAGCAGCTGCGCGCGGTTGGCCTCTGAAGCGCCTGGACCAGCCAGCCGCCACGCCTCCCGCAGCCCAGCCCCACGCCGTAGCTGCCCGCTCAGAGCATCGCGTGCGGCAACAGCACCGATGACGGATGGTCCGGGTCGTGGTGGATCTCGTGGTCGGCAGGAACGATGGCGGTCGCTT
>JAKAQB010000197.1 GCA_021811865.1 Actinomycetes bacterium
GCGGCGGCTTCGAGGCAGGTGCGCCAGTAGTCGGTGCGTCCGGGTCCGAAGAGCGCGGTGGCGAGGAATGGGAGCAGCGCGTCGCTCAAGCGTTGCTCGTTCAGGTACACGTGCGGCGGGTGGTCGCCCGGGATGTCCTTCGAGCGTTGGTGAGATGGTTGGCACGAGTAGTACGTGCTGTGGCGCCGGTGGTTCCCCCACATGCGCAGCCCGCAGACCCCACAGCGAAGGAGGCCCCGGTAGAGATAGTCGCGCTTGGCGGTGGGTCGGGCGACGGTGGCGGGCACGCCCTGGCGCGAGCGTTCGTTGGCCTTGGCTCGTGCTTGGACTGCGTCGTACTCCTCTCGGCTGACGATCGCAGGGTGCGCCGGTTCTTCGGACCAGATCCAGGCCTCGGGAGGGTTGGTGCGGTTGTGGCCCTTCTTTCTGGCTCGTCTGTTCCAAACCTGGAAGCCCGTGTACTTGGGGTTGCGGAGCACCTCCCACACGCTTGAGCGGCTCCAGGCGCCGCGTGCCGTCGCCGGGTCGACCGGGACCGGCGGCGGGTAGCTGTCGGGATCGGCGTTCAGACGGTCGCGGATCTGGAGCAGCCCCACCCCGCCCCCCAGGTACCAGTCGTAGATGGCGCGTACCACCGGGGCGCGCACGGGGTCCAGCTCCAGGGTGCGCTTGTTGATGCCGCGGCTCGCCTTGTGCGGGTTCGGGTGGTCGTGGGTGACGAAGCGATAGCCGTAGAGGGCGACGCCGCCGGTGTGCCAGCCCTGGCGCGTCGAGGTCTCCTGACCCTGGCGGGACTTCACCATGAGCTCGTGGTGGTAGCCCCGGGCGATGCCGATGTTCACGTGGCGGAGCACGATGGTGCCGAAGGACTCCTCGAGCGGCTCGTCGGCCGCGCACAGCCGCACGCCGGCCTGGCGCAGCTCGTCTTCGACCCGGAAGGCGACCGACGAGTTGCGCGACAGGCGGGAGATGGACTCCACGATCACCCGGTCGAAGCGCGCCGGCCGGCGGGCCGCTTCTGCGAGGAGGTCCTGCAGACCGCCGTCCCTCGGGATCGGGATGTCGAAGCCTGCCAGTCCTCCCGAGCCGCGGGCTGAGTACGCGCGGGTGCCCGACTCGATGTCGTAGTAGTGACCCACGATCCGACCGCCCGCCTCCTCGACCTGGCGCTCGGCGTTCTGGAGCTGGCGGGGGAAGCTGAGGGTGGGGTCCTGTTCGTCTTCGGTCGAGACCCTCCCGTACCAGGCGTAGCGGGGAGTGGGACCGGCGGGCGTGGTCATGGCGAGACCTCCTCGCCCTGTCCTACCTCCGTCTCGGCGAGGGTTGCGAGCAGGGCCGAAAGCGCCTTCCCCTGGGCGGCCGCCAGCGCCCGGCCTGCCTCCCCTCCCACGAGGCGTACCTGGCACCGGACGGTCAGGGTCGAGCCGGTGGGTGCAGGGTCGGGATTCGGGGGCTCGGGCACATGCCGGGTGCAGGCCTCGGTGCTGGCAAGCCGCCGAGCTGTCATCGGGTGGCCCTCGTGGCGAGCGTGCCGAGCTGGGCCAGCGGCCGGCGGGGAGCCTCGTCTCCGACCGCCAGCCAGATGGTGTCGGCGGGGTTGCCCGTCCCGGCGACGGCGGTCGCCATCGGGAAGGCGGTGGCGCCCAATGCCTTACGCAGCCCCGGCTCCCGCCCGGGCTGGGCGAGCCAGAAGAGGACCGGGCGGGCGGCGCCATCGGCCTCGGCGAGGTCGCGATAGCCGGCGAGCTTGCCGGCCACCCGGGAGAGGGACTCGCTCCCGGTGTCGTGCTCCAAGAAGAACTCGACCCGGCGCCCGTTCTCCTCCCAGATCCCGTAGGCGTCCGGGCGCACCAGCTCCCCCCATTCGGCCGCGCACCGCCGCTCGGACCACCAGGAGCCCACTTCAGCACCGGGGCGCTCGCGCGCTGCCTTGTGCAGCGCGCAGAAGAAGCCGTTCACCCCCAAGGTGTGGGAGGTGCGCTGCCCGGCAGCCAGCGCCACCACCCGGTCGCGCAACACCGATGGTCGTGGTGCCTCGATGCCGCGTTCGGCGGCGACGAGGGCAGCTCCCATCGCTCCGAGGCTGTAGCGCCAGGACTCCGAGCCCGTCGGTCGCAGCGGACGGAAGCGGTCGAGGACACCCAGGCGATAGAGCGCGACGAGGCGGTGCTGGGCAGTGACGAGGTGGTTGAAGCAGAGGTCGACCACCTGTTCGGTCGTGAGGACCCGGTGCTCCCAGAGGACCCGGCAGAGGAAACGATCTCGGTTGGTCAGACGGCCGAAGACGTCGAGCGGACCGGGCGCCTGCCGGCGAGATGAAGAAGAAGTCACTGATTGCTCCAGGAGTCGGGATCCACCGACGCCGGGGTGGGACCGGCCCGGTGCCGGTGGTTTGCCTGCTGCGATCCCGGCGTCTCAAAGACGCCGGCCGAGACGTCGGGGGAGACGTCGACCGAGACGCCGGGGGAGACGCCTCGCACATGCTGGCGATGTCGTCGACGGCGCACGAGAAGCTCGTGGCGGCGCTCGGCTCGAGACCGCCCGGCGTTGGCACGTGCCGCATCCCGAGCCTCTCCTGCCCGGCCCGGGATGGCCGTGGGCATCGGCCGGGTCCGAAGCGTGAAGGCGTGGAGGTCCTCTCCCGAGACGACGAGCCGGCAGGCCACCTGGTAGGCGCCCAAGTGACAGAGGTCGTAGGGCGTGAGGTAGGGCTCGGTGTGGCGGGCGAGCACCCTCGCGTCCTCGGGCGAGACGCAGAAGTACACCTTGTTGCGGGCGTTGGCCGACGCCGCCTCGAAGAGGTCCTTCGGAAGCTGTCCCAAGTGCTGGTGGGCCAAGACGACCGAGAGGTGGTAGCCCCGAGCCTCGGCCAGGACGTCGTCGATCGCCGTCGGCAGGGCCAGGAAATTCTGGCACTCGTCGATGTACAAGGTGGCGTCGGGGCGGTGCGCGTCGTCGGCCCGGGCGCTCGCCGCCTGCCACACCCTGGCCACCAAGAGCGCGCCGACGAGGCGCGACGTGTCCTCCCCGAGCGTGCCCTTGGGCAGGTGTTAGCGG
>JAKAQB010000198.1 GCA_021811865.1 Actinomycetes bacterium
ACGTGTTCGGCGACCGCGGTGCGCATTTCGCCGAAATGGCCACGCCAGTCCGCGCGAAATGGACAGCCTGGATCGGGGTTTTGGCCACCCCCTCGGAGGCCGCGTCAGCGGCCGACGCGGGGCGTCCGCGTCATCCCCTGATCCTCACCTCCTTCCCGTTCGATGCCGGGTAGTCTGGCACGCCGAAGGTGGCGCGCTGCGGGCCATCAGGAGTCATCGGCGGCCATCCGGGGTGTCGCCCGCCGGAGCTGCCTGAGCTGTGCGTGGCTCTGAGCGGCGCAGGGATGCGCCCGAGAGCTCGATCCGGTGGGCAGCGGCGAGCAGCCGGTCGCAGATGGCGTCGGCGACGGTCGGCTCGCCGAGCCCCTCGTGCCAGAGGGCGACCGGGAGCTGGCTCGTGACGAGGGTCGAGCGGACCCCGGCCCGGTCCTCGATCACCTCGAGCAGGTCGGCCGCCTGGGCGTCGGTGAGCGGCTGCAGCCCGAAGTCGTCGAGGACCAGGACGTCGAGCCGGGCCCAGGCGGCGAGCAGCCGCGGCAGCCGCCCGTCGAGGCGTGCCGTGGCGAGCTCGGTGAGGGCCCGCGGCGTGCGCAGGTAGAGGGCGGAGTGGCCTGCCCGGATGGCGGCGCCCGCGAGGGCGCAGGCGAGATACGTCTTGCCGACGCCCGTGGGTCCGGTGATGAGCACCTGCTGGTGCGCCGCCACCCAACGCGACGCCGCGAGCTCGAGCAGGACGCTCCGGTCCAAGCCGCGCGGCGCCCGGAAGTCGACGTCTTCGATTGCCGCCGCGACCCGCAGCTTGGCGGCGCGCAGGTAGCGCTCGAGACGCCGGTTCTCCCGCTCGGTGGCCTCCCGGTCGACGAGCAGGCCGAGGCGGTCCTCGAAGGGCAGCTCGGCATAGGCCGGACTCTCGCGCTGCTCGGCGAGGCCATGAGCCATGCCGGCGAGGTTGAGCGCGAAGAGCTTGTCGAGGGTGGGGCTGGTGAGCACGTGATCTCCTCCATGACGGATGCGGTGACGGTGACGGTCCATGCCGATCACTCGTAGTAGCCGGGGCCGCGGACGTTGGGGTGAATCCTCGTGGCCCGCACGGGTGCCGGCTCCGGCAGGGGTGCCCGGTCGAGGCCGGCTCGCAGGATCGAGTCGACGCTGCGATAGCTGAGGGCGCCGACCGCGAGCGCCCGGGCACAGGCGGCCTCCATGCGCTCGGGGCCGTGGCGGCGCCCGAGGCGGAAGATCCCGAGGCACGAGCGGAAGCCCTGCTCGGGATGGGGCCGGCTCGCGAGGATCGCGGCCACGAGGGCTCCGGTGGCGGGTCCGGTCTGTTCGCCCCAGGCGACCAGACGCCCGGGCGTCCACTCGAGGTGCCGGCGGTGGGACTCCGGCATGTGGGCGTCGGTGGTCGTGTGGCGGCCCACCGCACTGCTGCGCAGGTGGCTCGCCACCCGCCGCCCGCGGACGAAGATCTCGACCGTGCGCGCCGATGCCCGGACGTCGGCCTGCTCGCCCACGAGCGTGTAGGGGACGCTGTAGTAGTGGCGGTCGAGCTCGACGTGGTAGTCGATCGAGACCTTGGCCTGCTTCCAGGTCGCGTACTCGTAGGGGGTCGCGGGCAGCGGCCGCAGGGCGGGCCGGTCGAGCTCCGCGAACAGGCTCGCCCGGGAGCCCTCGAGCTTCTTGAAGGGCCGGCTGTTCAGCCAGGCCACCCGCTCGGCGATCGCCCGGTTCGCCTCGGCGAGCGAGAAGAACGTCCGGTTGCGCAGGGCGGCCGCAATCCAGCGTTCGGCGACGAGCACGCCAGATTCCACTTTCGCCTTGTCCCGTGGCTTCTTCGGCCGAGCCGGCAGGATCGCACACCCGAAGTGGGCGGCGAGCTCGGCGTAGCTGGCGTTGAGGATCGGCTCGTAGCGGTGGGGCTTGATCACCCCGGCTTTGAGGTTGTCGGGGACCAGGATGGCCGGGCATCCCCCGAAGAACTCGAAGGCCCGGACGTGGGCCGCGGTCCAGTGGGGCTCGGCCTGGCTGGGCAGCGCCTCGGCGTACGTGTAGTTGCTGGCGCCGAGGACCGCCACGAAGAGCTGGGCCTGCGTGATCTCGCCGCTGAGGGGGTCGGTGATCGGGATGGTCTGGCCCGCGAAGTCGAGGAACAGCTTCTCGCCGGCACGGTGGTCCTGGCGCATGACCACGTCGAGCCGTCCGGCCCAGGCCCGGTAGTGCTGGGTGAACCAGGTGTACCCGAAGCCGTCGGGACAGGCGCTTCGGTACTCGGTCCACAACAGGGCGAGCGTGACGCTCTTGCGCCGCAGCTCGCGGTGGACGAGCGCCCAGTCCGGGATCGTCCGCTCGTCCACCGCCGCTGGCGCCGCTCGTCCGTACAGGCGCTCCTCGAGATCGCGGTCGTCGAGCTCGGGCGGCAGCGGCCAGGAGAGGCCGGCCTCGGCCGCGCGGATGACGTACCGGCGGACGGTGGAGCGGGGCAAGCCTGTCGCGATGCCGGCGAGGGTCGGGCTCAAGCCCTCAGCGAGGCACAGCCGCAGGGCTTCTCTGATCTTGCGCATGGCAGCACGGGGACGGGGCACCGGCATCTCTCCTGGGGCGGTCTGAACGCAGTCCAGGCGAGCGTGACGGGTCCGGGACGCCTCACGTCGGCGCTGCCGACGACCTCACGAGGGGGTGGCCATTACCCGTGAAACGGGCTGTCCATTACCGGCGAAACGGGCTGTCCATTTCGCGTGAAACCGGGTGGCCAAAACCCGTGAAATCCGCAACCAGGCGCAGGCGATCCTCGCCGAGCGCACCACGCACCCTGGCCTGCGCCGCTCCAACCCGACGGACTTTCTCTTCTCCGGGCTGGCTCTCGTGTGCGACCGCTGCGGCCATCCCATGGTGGGCGCCTCGGCCCGCGGCCACGGGGGCAAGCGCTACGCCTACTACACCTGCGCCACTCGGGTTCGCCACGGCGCTGCCGGCTGCGACCAGGCGCGACTGCCAAAGGACGCCCTGGAGAACGCCGTCCTCGCCCAGATGAGCGAGGTCTACCGCGACACGGACCTG
>JAKAQB010000199.1 GCA_021811865.1 Actinomycetes bacterium
TGACCACGCCGACCCGCCGCCTGGCGCGCGAGGTCGGCTTCGTCTTCCAGGAGCCCGAAGCCGGCTTCGTGCGGGGCACGGTGGCCCGCGAGGTCGCCTTCTTCCCCGAGAACCTCGGGCTCGGAAGGGAGACGATCCGCCGCCGGGTGGGCGAGGCGCTGGAGCAGGCCGGTATCGCCGGCCTGGCGGGCCGCCGCCTGCGGACGCTCTCTGGCGGCGAGCGCCAGCGGGTGGCGCTGGCGGCGGCGCTCGCCGGAGCGCCCCGCGTGATCGTCATGGACGAGCCGATGTCGCAGCTCGACCGTGAGGGCGCAGCTGCCCTCACGGCGACGCTCTCCACCCTCGCCGGAGAGGGGGCGACGGTGCTCGTCGCCGAGCACCGCCTGGCCGGCGTCCCGCTCGGAACCGCCCGCCGACTGACCGTGACGGAGGGTCGGCTGGCCGAGGCGGAACCACAGCCCCTGCTCGTCGCCCACGGAGGTGCCGCCCCCGCCCCCGTCGTCGGCTCGGCGCCAGCAGTCGGGGCCGTGACGTGGTCGCTCTGCGGCGTGACCGCCGGGGTGGACGACCGGGAGGTCCTCGCCGGAGTGGACCTCGCCGGCGCCGCCGGCGAGGTCGTCATCGTCACCGGGCCGAACGGATCGGGCAAGACGACGCTGCTCCGGACGATCGCCGGTCTCGTCTCTCCGCTGGCGGGGCGCGTGCAGCGCCGACCCGGACGAGTCGCCTACCTGCCCCAGGAGCCGGGTGTCCTGCTGCACCGCGACAGCGTGCGGGCAGAGATCGAGCAGACGCTGCGGTGGTCGAAGGTCGACGGCTCGGCCGAGGAGGTGCTCGAGCTGCTCGGCCTGCGCGCTCTTGGCGACCGCGACCCCCGGGACCTGTCCGGCGGCCAGCGCCAGCGCGCCGCCCTCGCCGTCGTGCTCGCCGGCCGGCCGGCTCTGGCGCTGCTCGACGAGCCGACCCGGGGAATGGACGCGGCCGCCCGCATCTCGCTCAGCGGCGCCCTGCGGCAGCTCGCCGAGGAGGGGGCGGCGGTCGTTGTGGCGACCCACGACCTCGAGCTCGCCCGTGAGCTGCGCGGCCGCGTGCTGCGCATCGAGGGCGGCGCACTTGTGGTCGACGGGGGCGGGGCGCCGTGACGCGCAGCCGTCTCGCGCTGCTGGCCACCTCGGCGGTGGGTGCGGTCGTGTTCCTCTGGCCGTTCTTCGGCGGAGGCCAGCCGGGCGCGGCGACTGCCGCAGCCTTCGGGATCGGCACCGCAGCCGCCCTGGCGGCGGTGGAGCTCTCCGCCGGGCGACTCGACACGAGGCGGCTCGCACTTCTCGCCGCCCTGGCCGCGCTCGATGCGGCCGCCCGGGCCGTCGTCGTGACCGGCATCGGCGGCTTCAGCCCCATCTTCCTCCTCATCTTGTGCGGGGGTTACGTCTTCGGTGCCGAGTACGGCTTCCTGCTCGGCGCCACCACGATCCTCGTCTCCGCTCTCGTGACCGGCGGCCTCGGGCCGTGGCTTCCCTACCAGCTCTTCGCCGCCGGCTGGGTCGGGGCGGCAGCGGGCCTCGCCGGGAGGCGGAGACAGGGACGGCCCACCAAGAGAGACGTCCTCGTCCTCGCCGTCGTCGGGGCGCTCCTCGGCTACGGATACGGCGCCGTCATGGACATCTGGAACTGGACCTTCTACCAGTCCTCGCCCGGTCTCGGCTTCCGCCCCGGCATGCCCGTCGCCGTCGCCCTCGGCCACTTCGCCCGCTTCTATGCCGTCACCTCCTTCGTGTACGACTCCTTCCGGGCCGTCGGCAACGCCGTCATGGTCGCCGTGCTGGGCGCCCCGGTGCTGGTTGCCCTCGCCCGCATGCGCGCCAGGCTGCACACCGACATCGAGCCGGTGGTCATGGCGGTACCGCCCGACAACCGGGCGGCCTGAGGCATTGGCCACGGAGTGTGCCGCCACGCGGTCCCACCTCGGCAGCGACGCGAGGCGCCTGCCACTCGGCGCCCGGTCCGCGCCGGTGACCCTCAGCCGGGCGGCCGTGCGTCCCTTCCTCCGGCAGGGGCACGAACCGAGAGGAGGCCGGTAGCGTGCGAACCCCCCGTAGGGTCTGGCTGAGCTGGAGCAGCGGCAAGGACAGCGCCGCCGCCCTTGCCGTGCTCCGGGCGCGCCCTGACGTCGAGGTCGTGCGCCTCCTCGTGTCGTTCAATGCCGACGCCGGGAGGGTCGCCATGCACGCCGTTCGACGTGAGTTGGTGCAGGCGCAGGCAGATCGACTCGGCCTCGCCGTTCACGCCGTCGAGCTGCCCAGCCCCTGCCCGAACGAGGTGTACGAGCAGCTGATGAGCGCCGCCCTCAGCGCGGCGGCCGAGGACGGTGCAACCGACGTCGCCTTCGGCGACCTCTTCCTCGAGGACGTCCGCGTCTACCGGGAGAACGCGATGGCAGGCACCGGGCTCGGGACGCTGTTTCCGCTGTGGGGCCGGCCGACTGCCGACCTCGCCCGCGAGATGGTCGAGAGCGGCGTCCAGGCGGTGGTGACCTGCGTCGACACGAGACAGCTCGATCGGCGCTTCGCCGGTCGGCGGTTCGACCACGCCTTTCTCGACGAGCTTCCCCCGAACGTCGACCCGTGCGGCGAGCGGGGCGAGTTCCACACCTTCGTCTACGCCGGACCCGGCTTCGCCGAGCCGCTCGACGTGCGCGTCGGCGAGACCCTCGAGCGGGACGGCTTCTGCTTCGCCGACGTCCTCCGGGGCACAGCCGGTCCCCGGTGATCTTCGGAGGGTTCGCCCCGGCCACGACCGGCTCGGGCGGGCGCCGCCAAACCTCCACGGGGGCCATCGGCCCGGGCGGCACGGCCGGCGGTCCGAGGCGTGGCCGTTGCGACCCGGCCCTGCGTGCGCACACTTCGCCGACTGCCCCGGTCCGGCCCCTTGCCCCCCCGAGCACGTCGTGACCGTGGCGCGCAGGTGTGCGACGGCCTGAGCTCGGCCACCATGTGGAGCGTGGGATGGGAGGCGCTCAGGCAGTGGGGTGACGACGCCGTCCGTAACGAGCCGCTC
>JAKAQB010000078.1 GCA_021811865.1 Actinomycetes bacterium
ATCTGGGTACCGATCCCGGACAAGCTCGGTGATGCACACGGGCAGGAAGGGTGGCTGGTGCGCGATCAGGTTGGACCGACCCCTGAAGTCGCTCCTTGGCTGCGCGACGAGCACCGCGCTCCCCCCGACGTCGACGAGTTCGAGGGCCGCCAGGTGGAGGTTGACGCCGCTTGCAGACGGCCTCCCATCGGCGTCTCCGACCACGCCGACGACGATCGCCTTGAAGAGGCGCCGGGTGGCGATGTCGACTTCGCCTTGCCCCGTGCCACGATGGGACCCTCCGTGTAGCGTCGCCGCCGGACCGCGCGCGTCGCTCCAGGACCACCGCGGTCTACCTGGGAGCCCGATGGGACGATCCGAACACCCCGACGACAGCGCTTCCACGGCGCCGGACGACTCGGCAGGAGCCGGAGCGGGATCGCGGCCGCCAACCTTCGCCGGCGCCGTGCGACCGATCGAGGAAGACCGGCCCGAGATCGAGGACCTCACCCCTGAGAACACTTTCCGCCGCAGTATCGAGGAGGGGCGGCGTCGGCTCCGGCGCGGACCGCTCGTGCTGGTCGCCACCGGCCTCGTCGGGGGCGTCGACATCGGCGTGGGAGTGCTCGCCCTGTTGCTCACCGAGCAGACGACGCACAACACGCTGCTCGGTGGGTTGGCGTTCGGGTCGGGCTTCATCGCGCTCTCGCTGGCGAGGAGCGAGCTGTTCACCGAAGGTTTCCTGCTGCCAGTCGGCGCGGTCGTCGCCCGGAAAGGCAAGCTGCACTCACTGATCCGGCTCTGGGTCGTGACCTTCCTCGCCAACCTCGCGGCCGGCTGGGTGATCACCTACCTCATCGTGGCGGGCCTTCCCAGCCTGCGGTCGACGGCGGTGAGCGCCGGCCGCTACTACGCAGTGTCGATCGGCCTCGGAGGGCGCGCCTTCGCCCTGGCGGTCCTCGGTGGCGTGGTCATCACGCTGATGACATGGATGCAGCACAGCAGCGAGTCGATCCTGGCCCCGCTGGTCGCCGCCGAGATCACCGGCTTCCTCCTCGGGGGCGCAAGGCTCAACCACACCGTCGTGGCTTCCCTTGTCATGTTCGCCGCGCTGCACACCGGTCACGCCGGCTTCGGCTACGACCAGTGGGCGCTGGCAGCGGGCTGGGCCGCCCTCGGCAACCTCGTCGGGGGTATCGGCCTCGTGACCTTCCTCCGCCTTCTCCAGGTGCCCCACCGCCTGCGCTTGGAGCGCGAGCGACCCGAAACCTGATCGCCACGTCCGCCCCGGCGCGTGGGCACTGACCAGATCGACCCCTGCATGGGCAGCGCCGCGGCGGCAACTTCCCGGGTAGGCGCCTCTCGTGCTGGTCCGGTCGGAACCAGACGCTGGCTGCTGTCATCATGACGTCATCGGATTGCCGACGATCGGGCCACCGAGGCCAGTCACGACCACGGGTCGGCTCCGTCACCGCCGCGCGGTGGCGGTGACGCGCTGTTCGCCCCTCCGTCTGGAGGCCGACTACCCGTCGCGCGGACGCGATGGATCAGAGCTTCTCCGGGCGGAGCATGGCGTAGAACAGGAAGACCAGAAGGGCGACGCTGATGATGAAGGCTGCGATCTCGATGATGCTCATGCGGTTCGGTACCTCATGCTCGATGTGAAGGTGGGGTTCTCGGCTCAGAGCCGCTCGCAGGCGCGGGCGTAGAGCCAGAAGAGCCCGAACATCACCACAACGGCGGCGATCCCTCCGATCGTCTCCCATGCGTATGCCATGTCACCTACTCCTCTTCACTCGTCCGATGTGCCCCATCGTTCAGTGCCCGACCAGCTTGAGCAGTGCGAGGTTGAGCTCCAGCACGTTCACGTGCGGTGCACCGTAGAGCCCGAGGAAGCGTCCGGACACGTGCCGAGCCACGAGCGCTCGCACCTCAGAGACCGGGAGGTGGTTCACCCGGGCGACCCGCGGGACCTGCAGGTAGGCAGCGGCCGGGGAGATGTCGGGGTCCAAGCCGCTGGCTGAGCTCTCGACGAGGTCGGGGGGGACCTGGGACGCCTTCACCCCGGGGTTCTCCTTGAGGACCCGGGCGAGGTTGGTCCGGATCTCCTTCAGCAGCGCCGGATTGGTCGGCCCGTAGTTGCTCGCCGCCGACGAGGCGGCGTTGTAGGCCGGTGTGGTGGCGCTCGGGCGCCCCTCGAAGAAGCGGGGTGAGGAGAACTGCTGGCCGATCAACTTGGACCCGATCACGTGGCCGCGCTGGGTGATCAGGCTGCCGTTGGCGCGCCCGGGCATGAGCCCCTCGCCGATGCCGACCATGAGGAGGTTGTAGCCGAGGCCGAGGACGACCACGAATACAAGCACCATGCGGACGGCGCTCCAGATCACCTTGAGGCGCATGTCTCCTCCTTTCCGAGCGGGACGAGGTGGGGTGTGGCGGTGGGCACGTCAGTGGGCGGTCGAGACGAGGTGGAGGGCAGTCACGACCATGTCGATCAGCTTGATGCCGGCGAAGGGCACGATCAGCCCTCCGAGGCCGTAGATGAGCAGGTTCTTGCGCAAGATGGCGACGGCGGTGGTGGCCCGGTAACGCACGCCTCGCAGGGCGAGGGGGATGAGGGCGGGGATGATGAGGGCGTTGAAGATGATGGCCGACAGAATGGCGGTCTGCGGCGAGGTGAGGCGCATGATGTTGAGCGCCTCGAGGCCGGGGTAGGCGACCACGAACATGGCCGGAATGATGGCGAAGTACTTGGCGACGTCGTTCACGACCGAGAAGGTGGTGAGTGCACCCCGGGTGATGAGGATCTGCTTTCCGACCTCGACGATCTCGATGAGCTTGGTGGGGTTGGAGTCGAGGTCGATCATGTTGCCGGCCTCGCGGGCGGCCATCGTGCCCGTGTTCATGGCGACCGCCACGTCAGCATTGGCAAGGGCGGGAGCGTCGTTCGTGCCGTCACCGACCATGCCCACCATGTAGCCCTCGGCCCGGATGGACTTGACGTAGTCCATCTTGCGCTCGGGCGTCGCCTCGGCGAGGAAGTCGTCGACGCCGACCTCGCTGGCGATGGCGTTGGCGGTGATGGGGTTGTCGCCGGTGATCATCACCGTCTTGATGCCCGCCGCTCGAAGCGACGCAAGGCGCTCTTTGATCCCCGGCTTGACCACGTCTTTCAGCTCGACCGCGCCGAGGATGCGGCGGTTCTCGGCGACGAGCAGCGGGGTGCTCCCGGCCCGGGAGATCTCCTCCACGGCCGCCTTGGTCTCTGGGTCGAGCTCGACGTCCGCCCAGCGGGCGATCGAGTCGGCGGCGCCTTTGCGGATCTGGCGACCCTCGAGGTCGACGCCGCTCATGCGCGTCTGGGCACTGAAGGGCACGAAGGTGACCGCGCCGTCCTCGAGGTTCGGCGCCCGCAGGTCGAACCGCTCCTTGGCCAGCACCACGATCGAGCGTCCCTCGGGAGTCTCGTCGGCGAGCGAGGAGATCTGGGCAGCCTCAGCCAGCTCGCGCTCGTCGACCCCCGGGGCCGGTACGAAGGTGCTCGCCTGACGGCTCCCCATGGTGAGCGTGCCGGTCTTGTCGAGCATGATGACGTTCACGTCCCCAGCCGCCTCGACCGCCCGGCCGGACAACGCGAGGACGTTGCGCTCGAGGAGCCGGTTCATGCCCGAGATGCCGATGGCCGACAGCAGTCCGCCGATGGTGGTGGGGATGAGGGCGACGAGAAGGGCAATGAGGACGGTGACCGACACCACGGCGTGGGAGTAGGTCGAGAACGGGGCGACGGTGACCACCACGACGAGGAAGATCAGCGTCAGGCCGGCGAGCAAGAGGGCAAGGGCGATCTCGTTCGGGGTCTTCTGGCGGACACCGGCTTCGATCAGGGTGATCATGCGGTCGAGGAACGACTCGCCCCGCCCGGCGGTGATCTTCACCTGGATCTCGTCGGAGAGCACGGTGGTGCCGCCGGTGACCGCGCTGCGGTCCCCACCCGACTCTCTGATCACCGGCGCTGACTCGCCGGTGATGGCCGACTCGTCCACCGAGGCGATGCCCTCGATCACCTCGCCGTCGCCGGGGATCACCTCGCCGGCCGCAACGACTGCGATGTCACCGACCTGGAGGGTGGTGGCGGGGACCACCTCGATGCCCCCGGGAGTGAGTTTCCTCGCCGCGGTCTCGGTGCGCGTGCGGCGCAGCTCGTCGGCGTGGGCCTGGCCACGGCCCTCGGCCATCGCCTCGGCGAAGTTGGCGAACAGAACGGTGAGCCACAGCCAGATGGCGATCTGCCCAGTGAAGGAGAAGAGACCCATCCTGCCCGAGACGAGGTAGCGAAAAGCATCCGCGGTGGTGAAGAGCGAGCCCACCTCGACCACGAACATGACCGGGTTGTGGGTGAGGGCGCGTGGATTGAGCTTGCGCAACGACTGGCCGAGGCTGTGGCGCACGAGGTCGCGGTCCCACATGCTCATCGTCCGTCGCCGCCCTGAGCTGTGGCCGGCGGAGTCGTGGTGGCTGCCGTCCGGGGCCGGCTGCGTGACGGACGCCCCGGCCGGGAGCGTTGCCTCCTCGTGGGTCATCACTGCCACCTCCGTGGACACCAGGGTCGGATGCTCGTCATCTGCTCACCCACCGAAGAGCTTCCCGGCGTGGGCGGCGAACTGTTCGGCGAAGGGTCCGAGAGCGAGGGCCGGGAAGAAGATGAGCGCCCCGACCACGACGACGGTGCCGGTCAGCAGCACGGTGAACAGCGGTCCGTGCGTGGGGAACGTGCCGGCCGACTCGGGGACGCGCTGTTTCCTGGCCAGAGCGCCGCCCATGGCGACGAGGGGGATGTACATCGGGAACCGGCCGAACAGCATGGCGAGCCCCACGGTCGCCGAGTACCACGGTGTCGCCGAGCTGAGGCCGCCGAAGGCCGAGCCGTTGTTGCCCACCCCCGAGGAGAAGGCGTAGAGAACCTCGGACAGCCCGTGGGGCCCTGGATTGAAGATGCCGGACTTGCCGGCAGGAAGCGCAACCGACAGGGCGGAGAGCACAAGGATGACGAGGCTCGGGACGATCATGGACAGGACGGCCATCTTCACTTCGAAGGACTCGATCTTCTTGCCGAGGTACTCGGGCGTGCGGCCGACCATGAGCCCGGCGAGGAAGAGCGCGAGCACGGCGTAGGCGATCATCCCGATCATCCCGGCCCCCCAGGAGCCGAAGATCACCTCGCCGGTCATCATGTTGAACAGGGGCACCAGCCCGCCGATGGGGGTGAGGCTGTCGTTCGAGGCGATCACGCTGCCCCAGGAGATCGTGGTGGTCGAGTTCTCGAACAGCGACGTGGTCCCGGTGCCGAAGCGGGTCTCCTTGCCCTCCAGGTTGTGGCTGGCGGCGAGGTGGAGGTGGTGGGCGACAAGGGCGGGGTTGCCTGCCGCCTCGAAGTGGTAGAGGACGAGGGAGCCGATCACGAACAGGATGGCCATCGAGGCGAAGATCGGTCGCGCCTGACGGGTGTTCTTCACCATCTTGCCGAACAGGAAGATGCAGGCGACGGGCACGCTGAAGCCGAGGACCAGCTGGAAGAAGATCGAGGCGGCGTTGGGACCGGCGAAGGGCTGGGCGGCGTTCATGTTGAAAAAGCCCCCTCCGTTGTCGCCGAGCTGCATGATCGAGGTCATCGAGGCCACCGGGCCCTGGGCGATCACCTGCTTGTGGCCCTGCAGGGTGTGCACCACGGTGTAGGCGTGGAGGTTCTGGGGGCTGCCCAGGGCGATGAGGACGACGGCGCCGATGATGGCAAGGGGGATGGCCACCCACAGAAGGGTGCGGACGAAGTCCCGCCAGAAGTTGCCGATGGTGTTGGCGTTGTGACGGGAGAACCCGCGCACCACCGCCAGCAGCAGGCAGATGCCGGTCACCGGGGAGAGGAACTGCTGGACCGTCAGCCACATCTGGGAGAGGTAGCTGAGCGTCGTCTCCCCGCCGTAGTTCTGCCAGTTGGTGTTGGTCATGAAGCTGATCGAGGTGTTCAGGTTCACCCAGAACGGGACCTTCGCCATGTGGGCGGGGTTGAAGACGGTGAGCACCGGCTGGAGGGCGAGGAGGATCATGAGGATGACGAAGCCGACGACGTTCACCGCGAGCAGTGCGAAGACATAACGCGTCCAGCGCATCTCGACTGTGGGGTCGATCCCGCTGATGCGGTAGATGCCGCGCTCCGCGGGCACGAGGACGCGGTCCATGAAGGTCCGGCCGCCCTCGAGGAAGTTGAACATGTAGGTGCCGAGCAGCTTGCCGATGACGGTCACCACGGCCAGGAGGACGAAGATCTGCAGGACGCCTTGCCAGGTCACGGGTCGCTCCTCGGGTTGCGCGCTGATCGGATCGGCTCAGCATCGCTTGGCGGTGCGAGCAGCTCGTAGAGGGGGTTCAGGATCTCCGTGCGCCCCCGGTGAGCTCGTGGCGTGCCCCGGGCCTCGAGCGCCACCCCCGGAACCAGACCGGGGACCGACCGTCGCCCGACGAAACGCAGCTGCACCGAGCCCGACGTGTCGGAGAGCTCCGCTTCGAACGTCGGCCCGTGTGCGCCAGCCAGAGTCCGGACACCTTCCAGACGACCCCGGACTGCGGCCGGGCGGCGTGCCACGAGGTCCTTCACGGCTACCGGCGGGCCGAAGCGACCGTCACGATCGCAGGGAGGATGGTCGTCATGGGCGGGGGATCGCGACATCGAGCGTCGGGCTTCTCATGCTAGGCGGAGAACGGGTGCGGGCCGGCCAGCCGGCAGCGCGGTGCCAGTAGCTCGCGCGCCGGGCGGACCGGCGGGGAGGAGGAGGGTCGGGAAAGAGCCACGACGCCGGTTCTATCTCTCGGCTCCGAGGTGAGGGAGGTGTTTTCACGCGCTGTTCACGCGTACGGCCGCATTTTTCGCGTCCTGTGCACGCCTGCTGCCAGGGGTTCTGCTGAGGAGCCTCGCTACGATGAGCAACATGGCCCGAGGATCACTGCGGGTGTACCTTGGCTCGGCCCCTGGCGTCGGCAAGACGTACAGCATGCTGAACGAGGGCTGGCGCCGGCGTGAGCGAGGCACCGACGTCGTCATCGGCTGGGTCGACACCCACGGGCGCGAGGCGACCGCCGCCCAGCTGCGAAACCTCGAGATCGTTCCCCCCAAGCTGCTCGTGCACCGGGGCCAGACACTCCCAGAGATGGACCTCGAGCAGCTTCTGCGCCGCCGACCCGAGGTGGCCCTCGTCGACGAGCTGGCCCACACCAACACCCCTGGGGCCACCCACGACAAGCGCTGGCAGGACATCGAGGCGCTGCTCGGCGCTGGCATCACGGTGATCTCCACGGTCAACATCCAGCACCTGGAGTCCTTGAACGACGTCGTCGCGGCCATCACCGGAGTGCCCCAACGCGAGACGGTCCCCGACGCCGTCGTGCGGGAGGCCGAGCAGGTGGAGCTCGTCGACATGACTCCCGAGGCGCTGCGTCGCCGCATGGCACACGGTCACGTCTACCCGCCCGAGCGGGTCGACGTGGCGCTCGCCAACTACTTCCGCCTGGGAAACCTGGTGGCGCTGCGCGAGCTGGCGCTGCTCTGGGTGGCTGACAACGTCGACGACCAGCTCCAGGCCTACCGCAGACGCCACGGGATCGACGGGCCCTGGGAGACCAAGGAGCGGGTGCTCGTGGCGCTCACCGGTGCCAAGGGCGGGGAGCACCTCATCCGCCGCGCCGCGCGCATGGCCCAGCGCGCCAAGGGCGAACTCGTCGCTGTCCACGTCGTTGCCGACGACGGCCTCCGGGTCCGCTCCCCCTCCCATCTCGACGAGCAGCGGGCGCTCGTCACCCAGCTGGGCGGGAGTTACCGGGAGATCATCGGCGCCGACGTCGCCGACGCGCTGGTTCAGCTGGCAAAGGGCGAGAACGCCACCCAGATCGTCCTCGGCACCAGTCATCGCTCGCACTGGACACGTCTGAGCGCCGGCTCGGTTGTGAACGCCGTCATCGCCAAGTCAGGCGACGCCGTCGACGTCCACGTCATCTCCGCCCCAGCTCGGGTCGTGGCCGACGAGACCAGCTCTCCTCTACGCGAGCACAGGGACCGAGGATTGGCGCGTCTCCTCGGCCGCCTCACCGCTCTTGGCGTCGTCAGCCGGCGCCGTCGGCTCCTCGGTTTGGCGATCGCTGTCGTGGCGCTCCCCCTCCTCACCGTCTGCCTCGCAGTCACCCGCGGCGAGCTGCCACTCGGCACCGTCTCGCTGCTCTACCTCCTCCCGGTGGTCGCCGCCGCCGCCGTCGGTGGTGCCGCCGCGGGCGCGGTGGCCGGCGTCGGTGGCTTCCTCCTCCTGAACTGGTTCTTCAGCCCGCCGATCCACACCCTCACCATCGCCGACCCCCGCGACGTGTTCACCTTGGGTGTGTTCGTGGTGGTCGCCGCCGTCGTGAGCGCTCTTGTCGACGTGGCTGCCCGGCGCTCGCTCGAAGCACGGCGCACTCGCTCCCAGGCCTCCTCTCTGGCCCGGGCCACCGCGGCGTTGGTCGACCGACCCGACCCGCTCCCTGCCCTCGTGGACGAGATCGTCCAGACGTTCCCTGTGCGCGGCGCTGCGGTGCTGCGCCGCGTCGGCGACGACTGGGTCCCCGAAGCGGCGGCCGGGCATGATCCGCCCTCCTCGCCCCGCGGCGCCACGCTCGCCTTGCCGGTCGACTCCGACAGGGTGCTCGCCCTTGCCTCAATCCGGATGCGAGCCGACGACCGGGAGGCGCTCAGCACCTTCGCCGGCCAGCTCGCCGTCGCCGTCGTAAAGCGGGAACTGCACGCACAAGCCTCGGAGGCGACCAGCCTGGCCAAGGCCAACGAGGTGCGCACCGCGCTGCTCGCGGCGGTGAGCCATGACCTGCGCACGCCACTCGCGTCGATCAAGACAGCAGCCACGAGCTTCCTCCCCCACGACGTGGCCTGGGAGCCCGAGGCGGTGCGCACCCTGCTCGGCACCATCGACACCGAAGTCGACCGACTTTCGGCGCTGGTCGCCAACCTCCTCGATATGAGCCGGTTGGCGACCGGTGCCGTCGTCGTCCACCCCCAGCATGTCGGACTGGACGAAGTGGTGGCCGCCGCGCTGACGTCGCTGGCCTACGGCACCGACCTGGTCGAGCTCGCCGTCCCCGAGACCTTGTGCGCCGTCGAGGCCGACCCGCCGCTGCTCGAGCGCGCGCTTGCCAACCTGCTCGCCAACGCCGTCCACGCCTCGGGGGATCACCCGGTCAGGGTCATCGCCGCCAGCCAGCCGGGCGGCTGGGTAGAGCTTCGCATCGTCGACCGGGGACCGGGCATCGCGCCGGTCGACCGAGAGCGGATCTTCCTCCCGTTCCAGCGCCTCGGTGACCGCGACGCAGGCAGCGGGGTCGGTCTCGGGCTGGCGGTGGCCAAAGGCTTCATCGAGGCCCTCGGCGGCGACCTGCTGGTCGAGGACACGCCCGGCGGCGGAGCCACGATGATCGTCCGGCTCCACCAGGCCCAGCTGGCGGAGCCCCAAGGCGTACCTGACGAAGTGGACGTACCCGGTGAAGCGGACGTCAGCGTCCGAAGGGCGGGTAGCAACGGCGGGGGGACGACGAGACCTCCGCTCGACGACTCGATCCTTTGGGAAGGAGTCCGCGAGTGAGTCAGATCCTCGTGATCGACGACGAAGCCCCCTTCGCCCGGGCCTTGAGCATCGGCCTGCGCGCCCGTGGCTACGAGGTCGAATGGGCCGCCAACGGGCGCGGCGGCCTCGAGATGGCAGCCCGACAGCACCCCGACGTCATCTTGCTGGACCTCGGCCTGCCCGATCTCGACGGGGTGGACGTCCTGAGGGGGTTGCGCGCCTGGACCGCGACGCCGGTCATCGTGCTCTCCGCCCGCAGCCACGAGCAGGCCAAGGTCGAAGCGCTCGACTGCGGGGCTGACGACTATGTCACCAAGCCCTTCGGCATGGACGAGCTCGTCGCCCGGGTCCGCACCGCGCTACGCCGGGGTGCGCCGACCGAGGACCGGGCCCGCATCGCGACGGAGCACTTCACCATCGATCTCGTCAACGAGCAGGTGACCAACCCCTCGGGCCAGCCGGTGCGTCTCACCCCGACCGAGTGGCGGATGATCGCCACCTTGGCCCGCAACCCCGGGAAGCTCATCTCCCGGCGCCAGCTGCTCCAGGAGGTCTGGGGACCGCAGTATGAGAGGGAATCGGACTACCTGCGAAGCTACATGGGCAGGATCCGACGCAAGCTGGAGCCGGACCCATCCCGGCCCCGCTACTTCCATACCGAGCCCGGAATGGGCTACCGGTTCGTCCCGCCCGAGGAGTAACCGCGCAGCGGAGAAGCAAACGGCGCTGAAACAGGTGGCCGCCCGTCCGCCACCTTGCGTGCTGGTCACGAGCAGACCCTCGGTGAGGTTCCTGCGCCGTCGTCGGCGAGGAGTCACCGACGCCGTACGTGCCGCCCTGGCGCGAGCTGACCGGGACGCCTACCTGAGGCAGCCGGAACGTGCGGACACTTTCTGGCCCGAGGCTGAAGCATGGGGTGCCGCTCCACACGCCGTCGCACGAACTCGCCACCCTGCGTCATGGACTCTTCGATGATGTGCACCAGTTCCTCACGTCCGGACGACAGGCCATAGCTGTCGGCGACCAGGCGGAGCCGCCCGAACGGGTCGAATGGCCCCCACCCCCATACGAGGGCGTCGGCGGGGGTGTCGAGAGGGATGCACATGCGGGCCATGGCCGCCACGTCGTAGAGCGGTCGACCGGGGCCGCGAAGTCGAAATCCAACAGGGCGACCGCGGCACCGTCTCGGAACACGACATTCTCCAGGCACACGTCGTTGTGGCACACCACGCTGCCGTCCGCCGGCTCGGCCAGTTCCCGATTCCAGGTCGTCCCTTCCGGCGCCTCGAAACCGCTGGTGGCGTCGTGGAAGCGGGCCAACAGGCCTGCTACCGACGCCAGCGCCTGGTCGGTCTGCGACCAGACCGGAACGGCGGCACGGCCACGTCACCGGGGATGAACACCAGCCGCTCTCGCCCATCGGGATCAATGCCCACCGGCTCGGGCACGCCGTCGAAGCCGGTCGCTCGGACATGCCGGAAGAGGGAGTGGACCAACTCGGTGTGCGGGTTCGCTGGCCGCAACACGTAGTTGCCTTCCCGGACGACCGACCGGCGTTCGCCACGCCCCCCTGGAGCACTTCTCGCTCGGCCACTCGACAACCATGCCAGCTACTAGGCCGAGGCCGCTGGCAGACAGACCGCACTGCGGCCCGCGACTCGAAAAAAGTTGCTGCCATACCCCTTCACTTCGCAGCGCAAGAGGCGCAAAGCACTCGCCCCTGGCGCGCTTGTCCGGTCGTGGGCACACAGTGGGCCAGAAGAACGATCCGGCTGGCACCTGCCGGGAGCCCTACGTCGCTGCCGACGACCTCGAAGCCCAAGTCGAGGACCTCTACCGGCGCATCCAGCTTCCCGAGTCCTGGGCCGAGCGGCTCCGCGAGGAGCGCTGCCGAGATCGAAGAGCGCCAGGCATCCGACGTCGCCCAGAGCCAGCTGCTCACCGACCGGTTGGCCAAGGCCGAGAGTGAACGGCGAAAGCTCCTCGATGCCTACTACGGCGGGGCCATCGACGTGCCGACGCTCAAGACCGAGCAGGTCCGGATCGGTGCGGCCATCGACGCGGCCAAGGAAAGTGGAGAAGACGATGTCTTATTCGAACCGAGCCGGCATGCGCCAGCGCCTGGGCAGCCTAGCGCAGGCGTCAAACCAGCCCTAGTCGACGTGCGGCTTCCTCGAGATCGGCCCTGAACTCTCCGAGAGTGTTCAGCGTATAGAGCCCGTCGATCCGGTCTCCGTGTCGGAGATCGTAGATGCGCCGCAGGTCGGCGGCGCGACTCTTCCACCCGATGCCGTCGACGGCCGCCATCACGAACTGGGTGGGAAGGCGGACGTTGGCCATGTCTTCGATCTCTCGGACAGCATCCGTCAGTTTCGATCCGGTAGAGTCGAACCCTTTTGCGGCCACGACGATCTTGGCGTCCGATCCACCGCTGGGGATCGCCAGGTCGCACGGTGCCGTCGCGCCGCCCCGACCCTGGAATCTGGTTCGCGTCTGGTGGGGTAGCCCAAGGAGATCTGCCACTGCCTCCACTTCGTCCTCAACCCGACGACCCGTTACTCCTGCCGCGGCCGCGGTTCGCCGGGTGCCGGCCCGGGCGACGAGCACATCTCCGAAGTCGTAGGAACGATGTAGCTGCTCACCAACGAGTCGGACGAGGTCGTATTCCTGATCCAGCATTGCCACCACGTCTCCTGCTCGCTCCCGGCTAAGAGTCACCCAGCCTGAGGATCCGAGGTGGTGGCGCAGGACGTTCTTCAGTCGCTCGCGGCTGAGGCCGACAGCCAGCGCGAGGATCGGCACGGCGTCGGAATGGTTGGCGACAAACTCTGCGAGGGTGGCCTGGTCGATCGTGGGCAGGGCGGCAAGTTGGTCGGCGATGGCGCGGATCGCCTCGGATTCGGCCGTAGGAACCGTCGGGTCGAACGGCCGGTCGAGTTGGCTGAGCGATTCGACGTAAGCCTCCAATGAAGCCGGTGCAGGGCTCATCAGGCGATGAATAGGTACTCGGTGGCCTCGCGGCGCTCTGCTTGCGAGTGAGTTCCAAAGTGATACCGATGATCGATCTCCCGGACTTCGACGCTTCCCCGAACGTCCTGCAGCAGATCCTCGATCACCTCTGCGTTTGGAACAGCGTTCGAACTATACGACAGCACGATCGTGGAGTTCGCGAACTGCTTGAACGTCTCAGTAAGAGCCCCGACCACGGTCCGCTTGTAAGAGAACGGCGTATATCGCTTGGCGAGTTTCTTCGTCTTCGTGTTCTCCATGATTGCCTGCCCGCGCCAGTAGACCGCGAGTCCTTCGAGGAAGTGGTACCGCTTGATGTAACAGTTGTCGTCCCGTGGTGGCGCGTAGGGAGGGTCCAGGTACACGACGTCGTAGCCAGCCGGTTCGAGATCGAAGACGTCGCCATGATGGGCGCGGCAGTCCTGACCGCTATCGAATACCACCGAGTTGTACTTCTCGGCCGTTTCGACGAAATGCTCACGCAACGGCAAGTGGAGGTCCCTTCGCCCGTCGTCGTAGCGGAGATCCGTGAAGGTGAAGACCCCACGAGGTTGTTTTCTTGCAGCCGCGAGGACCAATGCGGAGATGGCGAGCGCCCGCTTGGCGCCCTGGAGCCGGTCGATGTGCGACCATGCCGAATCCAGGAAGGCTCGGTCCTCAGCCGTGAAGTAGAGGCCGTCGAACGTCGTTTGGATAAAGTCCCGATCGTCCAATGGGGGACCAACGATCTGCGCGATGTCGGCTTCAGTGAGCCTGACGCGTTGATTCGCGACGGTCGCCTCGGCGATCACTGCGGGGAAGGACAGGAAGTCGTTCGTAGTCACCGCCGCACCCAGTACCTTGAGCGTGTACGCGACGACGCCGCTACCACTGAAGGCGTCCAGGGCCGTCCTTGGCTCAAGCTCGCTGAAGAGCTCGGCTAGGTACGGGACAAGGCGATACTTCGAACCCATGTAACGGAGTCGCGGGAAGGCCACGATCCGAGCGATCGACGCCTCGAGCCGCGTGGCCGAAGCGGAGAGCGTCATCGAAGACATCGTGGCAGGTCGAGGACGCTGAGCGTGGGACCTCGCAGGCGGGCCGGCCCATAGAGACGGCTGGGACACAGGTGACATCGGGAACCTCGCGGACTTGAAGCACTTGTCGGGTTGAGGGATGACTCGATTCTCCTTGTACGACATGGGTGTGACGGTCACGGCTCAGAGAGAGCGACCATCCGAACAGAGCGCGGCGCGTGCCTGCGACCTCAACCCATCCTTCGCGGATTCCGACGTCGAGCTCGGGGACGTGGCCGGTCTGACGACTCACCTTGAAGGGATCCGATGTTCACCCAGTAGGCATTACGCATTCGGCGGTAGTCCCAGATGTCGCCCTGAGGCCTTCTCGATACCTCGACGATCCCGAAGTGTTTCAGCTCGCGGATGCCCTTGGTCCAGGTGTCCGGCGACAGGTCGTAGCGGACACGAGCCTGGGTTGGTGCGATCGTCTGCGCTCCGGCGCGGCCTCCTTGTAGGTCGAGGAGGATGATCAGCAGCGCCAGTGCCGCGCCAGACAGGCGGACGATCCAGCCGTTCAGCCAGAGACCTAACGGAAGTTGGACGTAGCAGGTGGCCCCGGTGGGACGCGCGAAGGGTTCACCGGAGCCCGTCTGGCTCAGGAGCTGGATCCCGCCCGGCGCTCCGGGGCGGCGATCCGAGACCAGGAATCGGTGCTCGTGGAGCCAGTAGCTGACGTCGT
>JAKAQB010000200.1 GCA_021811865.1 Actinomycetes bacterium
CTTTGCCCATTGGCATCTCCTCGCCTCACCGAAACGCCGGACTGTGGGAGCCGTATGACGGGAGACCGTCACGTACGGTTCTGCGAGAGCGGGAGGGGGAGGTTCCCTCCCGCTACTCACCAGGTTGCCAGAGGAAAGAATCTTGGACACGACACGCCATCTAGCTCGTTGGTCTCTGCCTGGCGCACACCGAGAGTTGCGAAGCCACACCGAGCGGAACGATGTCGAACGCGGGCTCAGCGAATGGCGCTGCTTCGATCGTCCCAACGCTCCCGCGCCGTCTCGACCGCCTGCCAGCTGGTCTCCGCCCACTGCGCGAACACCGCGAGCGGCTGGTCCAGGGACCGGCCGAGGTCGGTCAGCTCGTAGAGCGTGGCGGTCTCAACCCGTTCTCCGTCGAGGTGGCGGGAAATGAGCCCGTCGCGCTCCGCGCGGCGAAGCGTCTCGGTCAGCACCTTGTACGAGATGCCGTCCAGGGCTTCGTGAAGCTGTTGGTAGCGACGGCCGCCGCCGATGAGCTCGGCAAGCAGCTGGAGCGTCCAGCGACCTGCCAGCAGGCGGACAAGCAGGTCGGCTCGCCCATGCTGGTGTGTCAGCGCGCCGTGCGCTGGCACACACCCATCGGAGCTACGAGGCATCGGTGCTCGTCGTCTTCGACCCCGGTGGATCCGGCTCTTGCCTCTCGTCGCGTTCCTCCGCTCGCCTCGAGATGGCACGCACGTCGGTCAAGATCGGCCAAGAGCACCGGCCCGCTGCGCACGCGCGGTCGCCCTCGGGAAGAGGGCACACCTCTGGCTGGGCGAGACCGATGGGTGCCTCGAGCAGCCGCGGGGCGCAGGGCGAAGGTGATGCTTCAGCGGTCATCGGCTGTCGAGGGCGGATGTTTGGGATCCCGAGTTTCGAGCAGCATCTGGGTGCAGCGGAACACGGCGATCTGCCGGCTTTCGGCGTGATCGTCGGGGGCGGTGACGGTGGCGTCCCACACCTGGGTGGTGCCGCCTTGGGGGACAGGGGTGGCGACGACGTGCAGCTGTTGGCCGACTGTGGCGGTGGCGAGATGGTTGGTCTTGAGCTCGATGGTCGTGAAGCCACTCTTTCCTTTGGGCAGCGACGCGAGGCAGCCGTAGCCACAGGCGGTGTCAGCCAGGGTGACGGCGGTGCCGGCATGGAGGTAGCCGTTCGGAGCCAGATGGGCTGCCCGGACGACGAGGACGGCCTCGACCCGTCGAGGGGTGAGGTGGGTAAGAGCAGCCACAGGCGGTCGGCCGCCCGCCTGGCTGACCCCCCCTGGCGCCCGAGACGACGGGCCAGGGGGCTGGGCGGCTCATCGATGCGTACCGGATGTGCGCCTGGGCTGGGCGGATAGGTTGTCGGTACCCACGAAGTGCCGCGAGCCTCTTGGCTCATGGCGCTCACGCTTCGGCTGGTCGCTCAATGGGCTCGACCACTACAGGCTCGGTCGCAGGAGCGGTCGTGGGTTCGGTCCGTTTGAGGCCAACGAGGGCGGTCAGTCCGCCGAGGGCGGCGATGCCGCCAGCGATTTGGAGGGCGAACTGGTAGCCGGACCGCAGAGCGTGGGCGATGGTCGAAGGGTGTGCCACAGCGAGCGAGGCAGCGGTCTTGGTGGCAGCGACCGACAGCAGCGCGGCGACAGCGATAGCCGCTCCGAGCTGGAACGCGGTCTGGCGGAGCGCGGCGGCGATGCCTTGTTCGTGGGCGGCGACACCGGAGGAGACGGCCACCGTGGTGCCAACGGCGGCGGTGGTGAAGCTGGCCCCGATGACGACCAGCCATGGCAGGAGGGGAAGGTAGTCACCTCCGCCTTGGAGCTGCGAAAGTCCGAGCACGGCCGCGGCGGCGGCCAGGAGCGAACCGCCGAGCACGACCCGGACTCCGATGCGGGTAATGAGCGGCCCCGCCAGCCGGGTGCCGGCGAAGAACCCGACGATGCCGGTGGGCAAGAACGCAAGTCCGGCGGCGAGGGGGCTGTATCCGTGAGCGCGCTGGAGGAACAGGGTGCAAAGCAGCACCACGGAACCATTGAGCGCCCCGGTGACGAACGCGACGCCATTGGTGCTGGCCATCCAACGGGATCCGAGGAGATCGAGGCGCAGGAGCGGGTCGCTGTGATGAGACTCGATGATGACGAACAGCCCGAGCAGGACGGCAGCTGCGATGAGGGGGACCACGAAGGTGGTTGATCCCCAGCCGTGTTCGGATCCCTGGGTTGGAGCCCAGACCGCGAGGCCCATGGAGGCAGTAACCAGCAGGGCGCCGAACGCATCACTGAGCTGGTGGGCTGCCCTGGGGCCATCTGGCGCCAGGGCGCGCCGGGCCAGGAGGGCACCGGCGACGCCGACGGGGACGTTGATCACGAAGATGGCCCGCCAACCGGCCAGGTCGGTGAGCACCCCGCCGAGGAGCTGTCCGACCACAAAGCCAAGCGCGGTGGCGGCCCCGAACATCCCGAGAGCCCGGTTGCGCTCGGCGCCTTCGGAGAAGGTAGTAGTCAGCAGCGACAAGGCGGCGGGGGCAACCACCGCAGCGCTCAGCCCCTCGGCGGCGCGAGCCACGATCAAGAACACCCCTGTCGTCGCCAAGGCGCACGCCAGCGACGTGGCAGAGAAGGCGACGAGACCTCCAACAAAGACTCTTCGCCGCCCTAGCCGGTCGGCCAGTCTTCCCCCCAGGAGTAGGGCACCGCCGAAGGTGGCGGCATAAGCGGTGACGACGCCTTCGACCCCGACGGCGGAGAGTCCCAGTGATCGCTGGATGGTCGGCAGGGCGACGTTGACGATCGACGCGTCGAGCACCACCATGAACTGGGCCGTGACCATCAGCCACAACGCCAGCCGCCGATTGGGAAGGTTCATCGTCAACTCCTGCTGCTGGTGTAGTCCGGCTTGGGCGGCTATGGCCGCCCGGCCCCCAGCGCCGCCAACGCCGCCTGGGCATCGGCGGGCCGGTACTCCTCGCCGTAGAGGGCGCCAGGCCGGCGGGGTGCCTCCATCGCGGCGGCGTCGGCCAAGCCACCCACAT
>JAKAQB010000201.1 GCA_021811865.1 Actinomycetes bacterium
GCCGCCGGCGAGGCCGGTGCCGGCGCCGCGTGGCACCACCGCACGGCCGTGCTGCACGGCGGCGCGCACCACGGCCTGCACCTGCTGGGTGGTCCTCGGGAAGCAGACCGGGCCGCTGCGCCCGCGCTCGTAGACCGAGGCGTCGTGGGACAACAGAGCCCGTTCGGCGGCGCCGTAGCGCACGCCCTCCTCACCGAGGACGGCGACCAGATCGGCGACCAACGCGGCGTCCGAGGGCGACGGCACCGGCGGGCGCCCGTCGTCGGGTCCCTCCCGCCGCCCCGCCCGCCGGGCCAGCGCTGCCACTCCCGAGCGCAACGTCACCCCGTAGACGCTACGGCCCGGGCGGGCGTCGTGCCACGGCGGCCAAGCGACCGACACCGCGAAGGCCAGGCGACGGACGCCACAGCGGCCACGCGACCGCCGCTGTGCCGGCCGGGCGGACGCCGCTGTGGCATGCCGGGCGGACGCCGCTGTGGCATGCCGCCCGCTAGTCTGATCCCGGACGGTGAGCCGGCTGGGTGGCCGCGGCCGGGCACGACCCGGTCGAGGAAGGTCGGGGCTCCGCAGGGCAGGGTGCTGGCCAACAGCCAGTCGAGGTGACTCGCAGGAACGTGCCACAGAGAACAGACCGCCGATGGACGGCACCACCGTCACAGGCAAGGGTGAAACGGTGCGGTAAGAGCGCACCAGCGCCCGGGGCGACCCGGGTGGCTCGGTAAACCCCACCCGGAGCAAGGTCGAGCAGGGGACGGCTGGCCCGGCCGATGTCCCCAGGTAGACCGCACAGATGGATGGCCACCGACCCGGACCCCGGAAACGGACCGGTGAACAGAACCCCGCCTACAGGTCGGCTCACCGTCTCCACCGCCTGAACAGCGGTCTTGCCCTCTACTGTCGACGGCCCTCGGGGTCGGGGACCGTGGAGGACCGGCTCTGGCGAGCATCGAAAAGCTCTGCGCGACCGCTGTCAGCACTCGTGGCAGTCCGTAGCTACTTCGAGAGCTGCGCAGATCGCCCGCAGACGCTCGCCACCCAACCGGCCGAGCCGCTCAACCAACACGGCAATCGACACGCTCTCGACCGAGTCCAGATTGACCGCGCAACGCCGAGGCACAGGGTCCTCGCCCGGTTCCAGCACCACCTCGCTGGCCAGCCCCCGGACCGTGGTCGTGCACGGCCCGATCAGCGTTCGACGCAACCGCCCGATGGCGGCATCGCGAGAGAGGACCACAACCGGTCTGCGTCCGGTGTCGGGCAACTCGCACCACCACAGCTCCCCGCGTGCCGGAAGCGGGCTCACGATGCGGCCGCTGCCTCCCGAAAGGCCGCCAGGTCGCCCCACTCGTCGGCGTCGTGGAGTGGGCGGGCGTCGTACGCGGAGTAGGAGGCGTCGATCTCAGCCGCACGGCGTCGGGCCAGCAGGGCGGCCAGGGCCTCATCGAGCAAGGCGGCATCGGGGATGCCCGCACGCGCCTCGCGGGCGCTGGCCAGAAGCTGCTCGTCGACTGTCGTGCTCACGCGAACCCGCGCCATGCCACAACTATGCCACATGCATGCCATAGGGATCCGACAGTGCCTGCCTCGCCGACGCGGCGCGGATTCGCCGCCGGCCGGTCCGTCGACGTGGGGTGAGCCCCGGCGGCTCCGCTTCGAGCAGTTAGCACCAAATGCGGGGGTCACGAAGTCGCACGTGCCAGGTGACTCGCGCGCAGCCAGGCCAACTGCGCGCACCCGAGACGCCATGTCGTCGTGGTTGCGCGCAGAACGAGCAGCTGCGCGCGGTTGGCCTCTGAAGCGCGGTTGGCCTCTGAAGCGCGGTTGGCCTCTGAAGCGCCTGGACCAGCCGGCCGCCACGCCTCCCGCAGCCCAGCCCCACGCTGTAGCTGCCCGCTCAGAGCATCGCGTGCGGCAACAGCACCGATGACGGATGGTCCGGGTCGTGGTGGATCTCGTGGTCGGCAGGAACGATGGCGGTCGCTTCGGCGAGCCGCTCGCCCCCGCCCAGGTTGCGGGCGTAGAGCGGGTGGGCGCCTCCGGAGACCTGCAGCCGCAACCGATGCCCGCCGCCGAGCCGGACACCGATCGGCCACATGCGCACGCGGACACGCACGGTTCCGTCACCCATGTCGGTCACGTCGCCATCCGCCTCTGTTCCCATGTGCGCCACCCCGCCGCCCGCCTAGACCGCCCGGCACGACCAGCGCCCGGCGACACCGTCGAGGGCGAGGCGAAGACCGAACGTAGCGGAGAGCGTCTCAGCCGTCATCGCCTCCGCGGCGGGACCGGCTGCGACGACCCGACCCTCACGCAGGAGCAGCACGTGGTCGAAGCCGGCCGGGATCTCCTCGACGTGGTGGGTGACGAGGACGGTCGGCGGCGCGCCCGGGTCGGCGGCCAGCTCGCCCAGGCGGGCGACCAGGCGCTCCCGGCCGCCGAGGTCGAGGCTGGCAGCGGGTTCGTCGAGCAGCAGCAGCTCGGGTTCCCCCACGAGCGACCGGGCGAGGAGCACCTGCTGGCGCTCGCCTTCGGACAGGACACCCCATGGCCGTTGGGCGGTGTGCCCGAAGCCGGCTGCCTCGAGGAGATCCCGGGCACGGGTGCTGTCGGTGGCGTCGTAGCGGTGCCACCACGGCTCGAGGGCGCCGTGGGCGGCGCTCATCACCACCTCGGTTGCGGTGAGGCGCGGCTCGAGCATCTTGGCCACCGAGGCGCTGACGAGCCCGACGCGCTCCCGCAGGGAGCGGACGTCGGTCCGCCCGAGGCGCTCTCCGAGCACCTCCACCTGCCCACGGGTCGGTTGCAGGTACCCGGAGGCGACCTCGAGCAACGTCGTCTTCCCGGCGCCGTTGGGGCCGAGGACGACCCAGCGCTCGGCCCCTCCGACCACGAAGTCGACGCCTCGCAGCGCCGGCACCGCCGGCCGGTCCAGGTCCACCGCCTGGAAGCGGAGTGCCGGCGTGGTGTTGGCAGGCATGAGCAGCTGAAGGCTACCGGCGCCGTCGGGGAGGGGCCGCACGCGTGGAGCGGGGCG
>JAKAQB010000202.1 GCA_021811865.1 Actinomycetes bacterium
GGCGGTCGCCACAGCGCCACACGCCGACGACGCGGCCCGTCACAGCCCTCTGGCAGGATGACGACAGCTCGAAACGTGAAGTGGGCCCCCACTGAAACGTGAAGACCTCACCAGTGAGGAGACGTCGATGTCGAAACGGCGGATCGTCGCGACGCTCAGCGCGCTGAGCAGACTGGAACGGTCCGCGACGAACAGCCGGTCCAAGGCCCTGCCGACCCGGTCGTCGTTGAGCAAGCCCGCCTCGCCGGGGGCCAGGCCCAACAGCCCGGGGGCGTAGCCTGACGCCCAGGCCGACAGCCCATACAAGGGGCGCCGTCCCACCGCCAGGTTGCCCACCAGCACCCCGATCACCTGCGCCGGGGCGATCACACACCGCCCGTCGGGCTCGCCGAGGGCGGACGCGACCAGCCCAGCGAAGCCGAGCCGGTCCAAAACGGCGTTGATCACCGGCGGCGCCCCGATCCTCACCCGAGCGACCTCGATCTGGTCGGGGTCCACCCACCGTCTCCCACTCAGGTCACCCGCGAGTCCACAGTGTGCTACTGTGGACGAGCGAGGTGGTGGATGCCCCGCCAACATGGGTCAGGTAAGGAGGTGACGATGGCCCAGCCCGATCCAACAGGTGACACCGCCCGAGCCGCCATCGCCGCCCGCCTCGCCGACGCCGGCTTCGCGCTTCCGGGAAGCCTCATCGAACGCACCACCCACTGCGGAAAGCCCAACTGCGCCTGCAAGTCCGACCCGCCACGGCTCCACGGCCCCTACCACCAATGGACCCGCAAGATCGACGGCAAGACCGTCACCGTCAACCTCACCGACGAGCAGCTCCGCCGCTACGGCCCCTGGTTCGCCGAGGCCGCCCGCCTGCGCAGACTGCTCACCGAGCTCGAAGACCTCTCCTTGCGCCTCGCGTCACGACTCGAAGGCTGGGCCACCGGAAGATCGCGCTGAAGGCTCACGCGACCTGCGGAACGTAGGAACGAACGCCCTCGTCATCGGGTCCATGAGCGCCGAGGAGGCGAAGGTGGCACCGCGGTGGCCCTTGAAGAAGCCGACCACACCGGTCTCGTACTGGAGCTTGGGGACATAGAGGTTCAGGTACATCCGGTCGATGCACTCGACTTCCAACGTGACGTGGCCGCTGAGCACCTCGGCCACCGAACGGGGTACGGTCATCATGGGCTCCGGTCGTCGCTGACCCCTTCGAGGGTCCCCAACCGCTTCGGGCGGTTCATGACGGCAAGGGTGGACACCCGGCCAAGCAGTGCGCTCGGCCGGAGCCCGCGTCAGGATCTCGGGGACTTCGTCCCAGTCCACCAGCGGATGGACGCCACCCTCACAGATGTGCGGGATCGCACGCGCTGAGGCCATTGAGGAGGTAATTGGATGACAACCAAAGGGCGGATTGGGCTGATCGGCGCCCCGTCGAGCGCCGGCGCATACTCGCCAGGGCAGGAGGACGCGCCGGCGGCGGTCCGCGACGCCGGCTTCGAGCGCGATCTGCGGGAGGCAGGAATTGAGGTGGTCGACCTAGGAGACACGCCCCGCTTCCGCTGGCGACCCGATCCCGAGCATCGACGCGCGATGAACGTCGAGGCAGTTCGCGCGTCAGCGCTAGCCGTGGCTGACAAGGTTGCCGCGGCGCTGAAGCGAGAGCTGATGCCGCTGGTGATTGGTGGCGACTGCACAACGGAGCTAGGGACCGTGCTTGGATGGCGACGCGTGCACGGGAAGGCGGCGCTGCTGTACTTCGATCCACACCCCGACCTCAATACACCGGACGCGGTGCCCGACGGGGCGTTTGACTGGATGGGCATGGCTCACCTGCTCGGAACACCGGGAGCACATGATCGTCTCGTGGATCTCGGGGGGCCGACGCCCGCCCTCGAGAGCGATGATGTGCTCGTCTTCGGATATTCGGCGGCGCGGGCGACGGACGCGGAGCGTGCCGCGATCGCCGATCGCGGCATCCGGGTCATCGAGCAGGAGACCGTTGCCGAGGACCCGGCAGCCGCCGCGCGAACGGCCCTTGCGTGGGCCGATGAGCGCACGCAGGTGCTGATGCATCTCGACACGGACTCGATCGATTTCGCCGACCTGCCTCTGGCCGAGAACACGGACCGGAATGTCGGCCTGACGTTCGACGTGGTCGCGCAGGCCCTCGAGGTCCTCTTGCCCAGCCCGCAGATCGGCGCGGTGACAATCACGGAGATCAACCCGCACCACGGCGAGCCCGACGGTGTGACGCTGCGCACGTTCCTCGACCGTCTAGTGGAGGGTCTGGGGGGGAGATGAGCGTGATCGAGATGAATCCGCTGCTCGCGCCAGTCGAGGCCGGCGGCAGCAGCCCGGAGTCGTCCGGCGAGACGGCGCGTGCGCTACTCAACCGCCATTGGCACCTGGACGAAGAGGCGGTCGATGTCGGAAGCTTGCAGGACCAGAACTTCCAGATCGTCTGCGGAGACGGCCGCCGGTTCGTCCTGATGAAGCGGGTCGGGGAGATCCCGGCTCAGATCTGTCACGAGTGGAACAACGCTATCCATGTAGACGTCAGCGAGGGCCGGCCCGAGCGCCGTCCGTTGACCCGTGTCGAGCTGCAGGTGCTGTTCGATGTGGCGGATGAGCGGGTGGTGGAGATCGGCCGCTCGGGGCGCAAGGGCTGGCTGGCGGCGTTCCGGGATGCCACGCGGGTTCACGCTGTTCACCCGCCCGGCCTTCCCCTCACCTGTGACCCCCCGGGCGGGACGGGGATCCTTGGGCTTACGCCTCGAGCTTCGCACCCCGCCGTCACCGGCAGTGCACGTCGAGGTTGGGGACAGGCATGCTGGGCACTTGCCTGGGCTACACAACCATGAACAGGTCCCCCGATCTGTGCAGCCACTCGATACGTGCGACCTCGTGTCGCACGCCGGACTCGTCCATCGTAAGCGTCGGCGCCCTGTTCGCCGCTACGACCAGGTCGTGGTGGACCGGGACCAGATCGCTGCACGCCGCACGCGCCGAGGACCGACAGATCGCCGCCCTGCTCACCGG
>JAKAQB010000203.1 GCA_021811865.1 Actinomycetes bacterium
ACTGGCGTCCGGGCAGCCGCTCTACGCCCTCGACGGTGACGCCATCGCTGCGCTGCGCCCGGACGTGGTGTTCGCCCAGGACGACTGCGCGGTCTGCGCCGTCCCCTCCTCTCTCGTCCTCGACCAGCTCGGCCCCGAGGCGCGGGCGACGTGCAGGGTGGTGTCGGTCGACCCCCGCGACCTGGCGGACGTCCTCGCCAGCTTCGAGGTCGTGGCAGACGCACTCGGGCTCGGAGGGAGAGGGTCCGAGCTCGCCCAGGTCTGCAGGGATCGCCTCTCCGCTATCGGGCCGCACCCGGAGCCGCGTCCGAGGGTGCTCGTCCTCGACTGGTGCGACCCGCCCTTCGTCGCCGGCAACTGGGTGCCCGACCTCGTCGAGGCAGCCGGTGGTCTCCCGGTCGGAACGAAGAGCGGCACCCGATCACATGAGCTCGACCCATCGGAACTGAAGGCTGGTGTCGACGCGGTCGTCGTCGCGCCCTGCGGCGTGCCGCTCTCCGAGGCGACCGACTCGGCCCTCGAGACGCGTCACCGCCTCGTGGAGCTCTCGGCGGCGCGCTGGTGCGTTCTCGACGGTCGCGCCTTCTTCTCCCGTCCGGGTCCGGGGCTCGTCGAGGGTGTGCTCGCCGTCGCGGCCTGGCTTGCTGGTGGCTGTCTCCCCGACGACATCGGCACGGACCTCTCCGACGTCGGATCGTGACCCGCCGCAGCCGAGCAGGGCCCGAAGTCGGGTATCCCGTGCGCGACGGCGACGTGAGCATCCACGCCGTATCGTCACCGGCGAGGTGAGCACATGACAGACCATCAGGCGGCCGACGACCGCCTCTACTTCCGTCAGCTGCTGTCGGGCCGTGACTTCGCGAGAACTGACCCGATCGCACGCCAGATGGTGAACTTCGCCTATCTGATCGGCGACCGGGACCACCGGAGGGCGGTGGCCGTCGACCCGGCGTACGCACCGGCAGAGATCCTCGCCGCCCTCGAAGCCGACGGCATGGCGCTCGCCGGTGTCCTGCTCACCCACTTCCACGCCGACCACGCCGGCGGCAACCTCTTCGGCCACGAGATCGCCGGCCTGGCCGGGCTCCTGGAGCAGGCCTCCGTCCCGATCCACATCCAGAAGCCCGAGCTCCCATGGGTGACCCGCACCACCGGCCTCGGGACGGACGCCTTCGTCGCCCACGACTCCGATGACGTCGTGCGCGTGGGCGACCTCGAGGTCCGCCTCGTCCACACGCCCGGCCACACGCCGGGCAGCCAGTGCTTCCTCGTCGACGGTCGACTGGTCGCCGGCGACACCTTGTTCCTGAACGGCTGCGGGCGGACGGACCTCCCCGGGTCCGACCCGGCCGCCATGTACGACAGCCTCCAGAACCGCCTCGCTCGCCTCCCCGACGGCACCATCGTCTTCCCGGGCCACCTCTACTCCGAGGACCCCTCCGCACCCCTCGAGGAGCTGAAGCGCCGGAACCCCGTGCTCGCCCCCCGGCGAGCCGAGGAGTGGCTGCAACTCTTCGGAGGTTGAGGCAGTTCGCTGAGAGGAGAGGGGGAAGCTTCTAGAATGCGACATGGCACGTTCGTCTGCACCCCTCCCCTCATTCGATGACAAGTTCGGACGCGAGGGGCTGACCTTCGACGACGTCCTGCTCATCCCGGCTGCCTCCGAGGTGCTGCCGGCGGAGGCGTCGACGGAGACCCACCTCACGCGCCGGATCCGCCTCGCCACGCCGCTCGTGTCCGCCGCCATGGACACCGTCACGGAGTCGCGCCTCGCCATCGCCATGGCCCGGGCGGGCGGCATAGGGGTCATCCACCGGAACCTCTCCATCGCCGACCAGGCGGCCGAGGTCGACAAGGTGAAGCGTTCCGAGGCGGGCATGATCTCGAACCCGATCACCGTCTCGCCGGGTGCCTCGATCCGGGAGGCAATGGACCTCATGGCGCACTTCAGGGTCTCGGGCGTGCCCGTCACCGACGAGAAGGGGCGCCTCGTCGGCATCGTGACCAACCGGGACCTCCGCTTCGTCACCGACACCGACGGCCCGGTCTCGGACCTCATGACCTCCGAGGGACTCGTCACCGCCCCGGTCGGCACGACGATCGAGGACGCCCAGGTGATCCTCGGGCAGCACCGGATCGAGAAGCTGCCGATCGTCGGCCCCGACGGAGCCCTGCACGGCCTCATCACGGTGAAGGACATCCAAAAGCGCATCGACTACCCGAGCGCGACGAAGGACGACCGGGGCCGGCTCCGGGTCGCTGCCGCCGTCGGGACCGGCCCGGACGCCTTCGAGCGTATCGAGGCGACCGTGGCAGCCGGCGTCGACGTGGTCGTCGTCGACACCGCGCACGGCCATGCCCGGTCGGTCATCGACACCGTCTCGAAGATGAGGGCCAACTTCGAGGTGGAGATCATCGCCGGCAATGTGGCGACGGCCGAGGCGACGGCGGCGCTCATCGACGCCGGTGTCGACGCCGTCAAGGTCGGGATCGGCCCGGGGTCGATCTGCACCACCCGGGTCATCGCCGGCATCGGCGTGCCCCAGATCACGGCCATCTTCGACTGCGCCAGGGCGGCCCGGCCAAAGGGCGTCCCGATCGTGGCCGACGGCGGTGTCCAGTTCTCCGGCGACATCGCGAAGGCGCTGGCGGCGGGCGCCGACTCGGTCATGCTCGGCAACGCGCTGGCGGGCGTCGAGGAGTCGCCGGGCGAGATCGTCGTCCAGCAGGGCGAGCGGTTCAAGGAGTACAGAGGGATGGGCTCGCTCGGGGCGATGCAGGGCCGCTCGTTCTCAAAGGACCGCTACTTCCAGGGAAGCGTCGAGTCCGGCAAGCTCGTCCCCGAGGGCATCGAGGGCCGGGTGCCCTACAAGGGGCCGATCTCGATCGTCCTCCACCAGCTCGTCGGAGGGCTGCGTCAGGCGATGGGCTACTGCGGCGCCCGCAGCGTCGCCGACCTGCAGGAACACGGGCAGTTCATCAGGGTCTCGCCAGCGAGCCTGCGCGAGAGTCACCCCCACGA
>JAKAQB010000204.1 GCA_021811865.1 Actinomycetes bacterium
GACCGGCTCCAAGCGGCCCGGCACGGCCGGGGCCCGGCTGAGACCCTCGGCGACGACGGCGTCGTCCACCCCGAGCGCCCGGGCGGCGGCGGCGGCCGCCAGGGCGTTCTCCACGTTGAACTGGCCGATGAGACCGAGGTGGACCTCGTGGCCGCGGAGCAGAAAGCGGGTCTCCCCGGCGGTGAGCGAGAGGTCGCCCGCCTCGGCGAGGGAGAAGGGGACCGTCTCGATCCCCTGCCTCTCGAGCAGGCGCCGCCCGTAGCCGTCGTCGGCGTTCACGACCGCCCTCTCGGCGTGCTCGGGCGTGAACAGGGTCGCCTTCGCCTCGAAGTAGGCCTCCATCGTCCCGTGGTAGTCGAGGTGGTCCTGGGAGAGGTTGGTGAAGACGGCGACGTCGTGGACGTAGCCGTCCACGCGGTGCTGGACGAGGGCGTGCGAGGTGACCTCCATGGCGGCGGCTCCCGGCCGGCCGGCCACCCGGGCCGCCGAGGCCATGGCGACGAGCCGCCGCTGCAGCTCGTTCGCCTCGGGTGTCGTGCGCTCGCCGGACAGGGTGCCGACGAGGCCGGCCTCGTAGCCCGCCGCCGCGAGGATCGAGACGATCAGGTGGGTGGTCGTCGTCTTGCCATTCGTGCCGGTGACGCCGATCGTCGCGAGCGAGCCGGCCGGATCGTGCTCGACGACGCAGGCGGCGAGCGCCATGGCCTGGCGAGCCGCCCCGGGAGGGACGACGACCTGGGGCGCGCCGTCGGCCGCCGCACCGAGGTCGCGCTCGCAGACAAAGGCGACGGCGCCGCCCGCACGGGCCTCGGCGGCGTGGTCGTGGCCGTCGTGCAGGGCTCCGCGGAGACAGCAGTACAGCGTCCCCCGCCTCGGCGAGGCAGTCGGGCTGAGCGTCCGGTGGTCGTGCTCGACGGCGACGATCTCGACGGCGTCGTCGCCGAGCACCGTCACCGGCCCGAGCACCGGGGCGAGTCGCCCACAGATGTCGGCGACCGTCGCCGGCGAGACCTCGCTCCGAGCGGCCAGGTCCACCCCGGTTCCTCCGCCAGGAGCCGTCACGGGGCCGGGAGGGCGCCCGACGTCGTGGCGGACAGACCGCTCGCGCCGCTCGGGGAGATGTCGAAGTGGCGGAGCGCGTATCTCATGATCGTGGCGAAGACGGGGGCCGAAGCCGAGCCACCGTACATCGCCGTCGGGTGGTGCAGCATCACGACGGCGGTCAGCTGCGGGTTCCCGGCCGGCACGAACCCGACGAAGGTGGCGTCCCAGGCCCCGGGCTGGTAGCCGGGGTGCGTCGTGCTCGGGATCTGCGCCGTCCCCGTCTTGCCGGCGACCTTGTAGCCGGGGATCTGGGCGAGGACCCCGGTCCCTTCGGCGGTGACGTCCTCCATCATCGGGACGAGCTCGGCCACCGTCGATGGGTCGAGCACGCGGTGTGCCCCGTGCTCGGCGAGGAGGCGCTCCCGCCCGTTCGGCCCGACCACACCCTCGACGAGGCGGGGCGGCATGTACACGCCCCCGTCGGCCACGGTGTTGTAGGCGTCGACGATCTGCATGGCGGTCACCGCCTCACCGGTGCCGATCGGCATGGTGCCCATGTCCGAGCCCGACCAGGCCGACACCGGCGGCAGCAGGCCGGCGGACTGCCCGGGCCAGTCGAGGGCGGTCGGCCGACCGAAGCCGAGCTGGTGGAGGTAGTAGTCGAGGCGGGTGGCGCCGAGCATGTGGGCGATCTCGATCGTGCCGACGTTGGAGGACTGGGCGAGGATCTGGGTCACGGGCAGCGGCTCGGTCGGGTGGAACCAGGCGTCCTGGAAGGGCCACCCTCCGACCCAGGTGGTGAAGGGGACCATGAGGCGCTCGTTCGGGGTGACGAGGTGCTCCTGCAGGGCGCCGGAGAAGGTGGCGATCTTCATCACCGACCCGGGCTGGTAGACGGCGTTGGTGGCGAGGTTCTGGGTCGCCGGCACGACCTTGCTCCCCTGGCGCTGGAGGTTGACCATGGCGAGGACACCGCCGGTGTGGGTGTCGAGCACGACGCAGACGCCGCTGTAGGCGTGCTGGGCGAGCACCTGGGCGCCGAGCGCCTTGGTCACCTCGTACTGGAGCGGCTCGTCGAGGCTGAGCACGAGCCCCTTGCCCTGGACGGCCGGACGGAGCGCCCGCGCCCCGCCCGGCAGCTGCTCCCCCGCCGAGCCGATGGCCACCTGCTCGGAGCCGGACTTGCCGGCGAGCAGCTGCTGGTACTGGTACTCGAGGCCCGACATCCCCTTCCCGTTCCAACCCACCACGCCGAGCAGCGGCGAGAAGAGGGAGCCCGCCGGGTCCTTGCGCTGCTGGGTCGGGACGAAGGAGACGAAGGGGAGGGCGAGCGCCGCCACCTTGCCGGCGACCGCCTGGCTGACATCGAGGGCGAGCGGCACGTAGCCGCTCTTGCGGGTGAGCTCGGAGTCGAGCAGCGACGAGCCGACGTGCAGGACGCGTGCCAGCTGGGCGGCGTAGCGAGCGGCGAGCGAGACCGGGTGGATCAAGAAGTCGTCGGCGACGACGTCGACCCTCGGCACCGAGGTGGCGAGGATGTTGCCGTTGCGGTCGTAGACCGTCCCCCTGATGGCCGGCAGCGGCACCTTCTGGAACTGCTCGTTGGCGCCGTAGGCGGCATAGCCCGAGGCGGCGAGCCCCTGGACGTCGACCACCCTCGCGAACAGCAGGGCGAGCATGAGCGAGGTGGCGAGCAGCATGACGCCGATCCGGCGGCGCTGGACCGCTCCGCTCGGGTGCGTGCGCCGGCTCTGACGAGGTGACGTCCGGGCTGCCGGGACGCGCCGGGACCCGGTGGTCTGCCGCGGCTCGGGCCCGGCCGGCCGGCGGCGCCGGGGGGTGGCAACCCGGCGGGCCGCAGCACGGGCAGGGCGCGCCCGGCCGGAGGCGCGGCCCGTCGCCCGGCGGCC
>JAKAQB010000079.1 GCA_021811865.1 Actinomycetes bacterium
CTAAGAAGAAGTGGGCGATCAACACGATGGTGATGGCCTTCTCCGCCTTCGCCCTCGTCCTCGTCGTCTGGGTGCTGTGGGCCTACAACATGGGGTTCGGCTCGCACTGGCTGTCACTCGGGAGCCCGGTCCACAACACCCTGCTCGGGGCGCCGGGCCCGGTCCTCGACCACCTCCACGAGCAGAGCCGGGCGGTCGTCCCCCAGGCGGGCAACCTCGCCGGCCCGGCGCTCGCCATCCCCCAGTCGACGCTCGTCTACTTCCAGTTCGTCTTCGCCGCCATCACGCCGCTGTTGTTCCTCGGCAGCGTCCTCGGCCGGATGAGCCTCAAGGCGTGGCTCGTCTTCGTCCCACTGTGGACCACCTTCGCCTACTCGGTGAACGCCATGTTGATGTGGGGAGGCGGCTTCTGGGCCCAGCGCGGGGCACTCGACTACTCGGGCGGCTACGTCATCCATCTCGCCGCCGGTGCCACCGGCTTCGTCGCCGCCGCCGTGGTCGGTCCCCGGCTCGGGCGCGACCGCGCCCACTTCACGCCGAACAACCTCCTGCTCGTGGCGGCCGGGGCCGGGATCCTCTGGCTCGGGTGGAACGGCTTCAACGGGGGGGACCCCTACTTCGCCAGCGCGGACGCCGCCGCCGCGGTCTTGAACACCAACCTGGCAACCGGTGCCGCCCTCCTCGTCTGGCTCGTCCTCGACACCTTCGCCGGGCCGAAGAAGGCGCAGTTCCTCGGAGCCGTCAACGGCATGATCGTCGGCCTCGTCGCCATCACCCCGGCAGCCGGGTTCGTCAACGGCTGGGGGGCGCTCGCCATCGGCCTCATCGCCTCGGCGGTCGTCTGGTGCTCCTGGAACCTCGCCGCTTCACGGCTGCGGATCCTGAAGAGGGTCGACGACGCCCTCGGGGTGGTCCACACCCACGGGGTGGCCGGCCTCGTCGGCGGGATCCTCGTGGGCGTCTTCGCCGACCCGAGGATGATCGAGTACCCGGTCGCCGGCCCGCACGGCATCGTCGTCCGGCAGGCGACGGGCGCCGCCGGCCTCGTCTACGGCAACGCACACCAGGTCCTCGTCCAGCTCGGGGCGGCCGTCACGATCATCTGCTGGGACTCCCTCGTCACCTTCGCGCTGCTCAAGTTCATCGAGAGGGTGCTCCGGATCCCGCTGCGCTTCAGCGAGGTGGAGCTCGAAGGCGGCGACGCCGTCATCCACCTCGAGGAGGTGACCCCGCCCGACGAACCGCGACCGCTCGCCGGGGTCGGTGCCGGTGTGGCACCGGCCGAGGAGCGGGAGCTCGTCGCCGAGGCGACCGGCACCTGACCCGTCCCCGCCGCCGGAGAGCCGCCCCTCAGCTCCCCGTCTGCGCCCGCCGGTCGAGCGCTGCGCAGCCGAGCGACCGGGACGGCGCATGGCTACGCTTTCGCCATGCCAGGGGCCAACGTCGATCTGAGCAAGGTGTGGCTCTTCAGCGAGTGCTCACGGAGCGAGCTGAGGAGCATACAGAAGAAGACCGAGCAGGTCGCCTTCGCGGCCGGCTCGGTCATCTGTGACGAGGGCGACGTCGGCCAGACCTTCTACTACATCATCTCGGGCAGGGCGGCCGTGCTGCGCAACGGGCGCAAGACCGCAGAGCTCCAGGACGGCGGCTACTTCGGCGAGCTGGCGCTGCTCGACCGCCTGCCGCGCTCGGCCACGGTGAGGGCCCTGACCGACATGGAGCTGCTGGCGATCGACCAGCGGGAGTTCAACCAGCTCCTGAAGGCCTCGCCCACGACGGTCCGCAAGCTCCTCGTCGCGACGGCCGCCCGGCTGCGCAGCTCGGACACCAAGGCCATCCTCGCCTCGGTCCACTGAGCGGGCGCGGCTCAGGGAGTCGGCTGCCCCTCCGCGCTCCCGCCGTCGCCGGCGGGGCCGTCGTCCTCGGCTCCGGTCGGCGGGCCCGGCGCGGCAGCCGCCTCGGCCGGAGGCGCCCCCGCCCCGACGGCGGCCGGCTGCATCGACCGCTCGAGCACCTGGGCGATGTCGAGGACGGAGACCTCCTCTTCCCGCTGGCGCTCCTTCACGGCATCGTCGAGCATGATCATGCAGAACGGGCAGGCGGTCGAGACGACGTCGGCCCCCGTCCCGAGCGCCTCGTCGGTGCGCTCGAGGTTGATCCGCTTGCCGATCTTCTCCTCGAGCCACATGCGGGCCCCGCCGGCTCCGCAGCAGAAGCCCCGTTCCCTGCAGCGGTGCATCTCGACCGAGGTCACGCCCGGGACCGACTCGATGACCTGGCGGGGCGGGTCGTAGACGCGGTTGTGGCGCCCGAGGTAGCAGGGGTCGTGGTAGGTCACCTTGGCGTCGTAGCGCCCCGCCGACAGGCGGCCGTCCGAGACGAGGCGGCTCAGGAGCTGCGAGTGGTGGATGACCTCGAAGTCCCCGCCGAGCTTGGGGTACTCGTTGGCGATCGTGTTGAAGCAGTGCGGGCAGGAGGCGATGACCTTGCGGACCTTGGCCGAGGTGAGCGTCTCGACGTTCTGCATCGCCTGCATCTGGAAGAGGTACTCGTTGCCGAGGCGGCGGGCCGGGTCTCCGGTGCAGGACTCCTTCGGGCCGAGGACCGCGAAGCTCACGCCGGCCTGGTGCAGCATGCGGGCGATCGACTGGGTCATCTTGCGGGCCCGCTCGTCGAGCGCCCCGGCGCAGCCGACCCAGTAGAGGTACTCGACGTCGTCGGGGATGTCCCCCTTCACGACGGGGACCTCGAAGCCGAGCCCCTCGGTCCAGTCGAGCCGCTTGGTCTGGCCGAGGCCCCAGGGGTCGCCCCGGTTCTCGATGTTGCGCAGCATGAGCCCCGCCTCGGTCGGGAAGCGGGACTCGATCATCACCTCGTAGCGGCGCATGTCCAAGATGGCGTCCACGTGCTCGATGTCGACGGGGCACTGCTCGACGCAGGCTCCGCAGGTCGTGCAGGACCACAGGACGTCGGGGTGGATGACCTCGGGCACGAGCGTCTTGTCGGCAGCCTCGCCGTCGGCGGCGCCGAGCAGGCGGCGGGAGCTGGCGAAGAGCTCCTCGCGCAGGTCCATGATCACGAGCTTCGGCGACAGGGGCTTTCCGGTGTTCCAGGCGGGGCACTGGCTCTGGCAGCGGCCGCACTCGGTGCAGGTGACGGTGTCGAGCAGCTGCTTCCAGCTGAAGTGCTCGATCTTGCCGGCCCCGAAGACGGTGTCCTCGTCGAGGTTCTCGATGTCCATGTCGGGCGTCTTGTCGAGCGCGCCGAGCGCCCGGGGCTGGCGGGAGAAGGCGACGTTGATCGGCGCCATGAAGATGTGGAGGTGCTTGGAGTAGACGACGAAGACGAGGAAGCCGACGATGACGACGACGTTCAGGACGACGAAGACGGTGGCGAGCGCCTCGTTCACGCCTGCCCCGAGCGGGTGCAGCCAGCTCCCGACGACATGGGAGGCGAATGCCCAGTCCGAGTAGGGGAAGTCGGGCACGCCGTTGGTCGTGACGTTGGTCTGCGCCGCCCGGTACACGAGCAGCGTGATGACGACCCCGGCGATCATGGCGAGGGTGACCCAGGCGGCCCCGGTGTGCGAGCCGTAGAAGCGGCTGCGGCGCTCGAGGCGCTTCGGGTTGTTGACGAGCCGGATCACGGTGAACACGACGAGGGCCACGAGGACCGCCACGATGAAGAAGTCCTCGAGGAAACCGATGGAGGACCAGGTGCCGATGAGCGGGATGTGGAAGGTCGGCGAGAAGAGGTCGCCGTAGGCCTCGATGATCGTGAGGAGCAGGACCGTGAAGCCCCAGAAGGTGAAGGCGTGGGCGAGACCGGGCACGGTCCACTTGAGCAGCCGCTTCTGGCCACCGACCTCGGCCACCTCGACCTCGGCCCGCCTGGCCCAGCGCGAGAGGCGCCCTGGAGCCGGTTGCCCGGATCCGATGAGGCGGCTCAGGAAGTAGAGCCTCCGTCCGGCGACCGCGAGAGCGAGCGCGGTGGCCGCCATCGCGATGGGATACCTGGTGAGCACTCGTTCTCCTCGAATGGCCGCTTCCGCCTGCAGCCGCGAAATCTATTCCGGAGAAGTGACCGCGCGGAAATTCTCGAAATAGCGGCTCGGTGTCGGACCCCGTTGGTGCTGGTACTTCGAGCCGAGCGAGGACGAGCCGTAGGGCAGGTCGGCCGGTGTCGTCATCCTCAAGAAGCTGATCTGACCGATCTTCATCCCGGGGTAGACGGTGATCGGGAGGTTGGCGACGTTCGAGAGCTCGAGGGTGAGAAAGCCGTCCCAGCCGGCGTCGACGAAACCGGCCGTCGAGTGGATGAGCAGCCCGAGCCGGCCGAGGCTCGACTTGCCCTCGAGGCGGCCGACGAGGTCGTCGGGCAGGCGCACCCGTTCCACCGTCGACCCGAGCACGAACTCACCGGGATGCAGGATGAGCGCCTCGCTGCCGATGGCCTCCACCAGCTCGGTCAGCTCCTCCTGGTTCTCCTTCACGTCGATGACCCGCTGGCTGTGGTTGCGGAAGACGCGGAAGTAGCGGTCGACGTGAAGGTCGACCGACGAGGGCTGGATGCAGCCTTCCCCGAGCGGCTCGATGCCGATGCGGCCGGCTGCCAGCTCCTCACGGATGGTCCGGTCGGACAGGATCATGGTGCCCCGCACCATAGCCGGGGCACCACTGCCGGTCCCGGGGGCAGAACCTTCGCATAACTATGGTAAGGTTTGGCGGATGGAGCGCGGCGCCCTCACGATCCAGGAGGCGGCCCAGACCACCGGTTGGTCGGCGCGGATGCTGCGCTACATCGAGGAGACCGGCCTCGTCGTGCCGGGCCGCTCGCCGTCGGGCTACCGCCTCTACGGGCCGGCCGAGCTCCAGCGGCTGCGCACGCTCCGGCATCTCCTCGAGGAGTTCGACGTCGAGCTCTCCGACGTCGGCTTCGCCCTCCGGATGCAGCGGGACCAGGAGCTGGCCGACGCCGTGGGTGCCTGGCTCCTGGCACCGGCGATCCGCCCGGGCGAGGTGTCCGACTCGGGATGGCTCGCCTACGAGCAGGACAAGCACCTCCAGCTGCTGGCCGCCGCCGGCCGCACGCGCCCCCGCCACCACGACATCGAAGAGGAGACAGCATGAGCACGGTGCCCTACAAGGTCGCGGACCTCGGGCTTGCCGACTTCGGCCGCAAGGAGATCGAGCTCGCCGAGCACGAGATGCCGGGCCTGATGGCCCTGCGGGAGGAGTACGGAGCCTCCCGGCCCCTCGCCGGTGCCCGCGTGTCCGGCTCGCTCCACATGACGGTGCAGACCGCCGTCTTGATCGAGACGCTGACGGCGCTCGGCGCCGAGATCCGCTGGGCCTCCTGCAACATCTTCTCGACCCAGGACCACGCCGCCGCCGCCGTCGTGGTCGGCCCCGACGGGACTCCCGAGGAGCCGAAGGGCGTCCCGGTGTTCGCCTGGAAGGGAGAGACCCTCGAGGAGTACTGGTGGTGTACCGAGCAGATGCTCACCTGGCCCGACGGCGAGGGACCGAACATGATCCTCGACGACGGAGGCGATGCCACGCTGCTCGTCCACAAGGGCGTGGAGTACGAGAAGGCAGGAGCCGTCCCCGACGCCTCCTCCGCCGAGAGCGAGGAGCTCGCCGTCGTCCTCTCCCTGCTCGGCCGCTCCCTCGCCGAGGACCCCGGGCGCTTCACGGCGCTGGCGAACGGCATCCGGGGCGTCACCGAGGAGACGACGACCGGCGTCCACCGCCTGTACCAGATGCAGGAGCGTGACGAGCTCCTCTTCCCGGCGATCAACGTCAACGACTCGGTGACCAAGTCGAAGTTCGACAACAAGTACGGCTGCCGCCACTCGCTCATCGACGGCATCAACCGGGCGACCGACGTCCTGATCGGCGGCAAGCTGGCCGTCGTCTGCGGCTTCGGCGACGTCGGCAAGGGCTGCGCCGAGTCGCTGTCGGGCCAGGGCGCCCGCGTGGTCGTCACCGAGGTCGACCCCATCTGCGCCCTGCAGGCGGCGATGGAGGGCTACCAGGTCGTCCGCCTCGGCGACGTCGTCGAGTCGGCGGACATCTTCGTCACTGCCACCGGGAACAAGATGGTCGTCACGGCCGAGGACATGAGCCGGATGAAGCACCAGGCCATCGTCGGCAACATCGGCCACTTCGACAACGAGATCGACATGGCCGGCCTGGCCCGCATCCCGGGCGTCGAGCGGGTGAACGTGAAGCCCCAGGTCGACAAGTGGGTGTTCCCCGACGGCCACGCCATCATCGTGCTGGCCGAGGGTCGGCTGTTGAACCTCGGCTGCGCCACGGGGCACCCGAGCTTCGTCATGTCGAACTCCTTCACCAACCAGGTGATGGCCCAGATCGAGCTCTTCACGCGCCCGGACGACTACGAGTCGAAGGTCTACGTCCTGCCCAAGCACCTCGACGAGAAGGTCGCCCGGCTCCACCTCGACGCACTCGGCGTCCGCCTCACCGAGCTCACGCCCGACCAGGCCGCCTACATCGGCGTACCGGTGGAAGGCCCGTACAAGAGCGAGGGCTACCGCTACTGATGCGGTCCCCTGCGACGGCCACCGGTCAGGCGGCCGTCGCAGGGGAGCCCGAGGCCTGGTCCTCGCCGGCCGGCTCGAGCGCGGCGGCGAGCACGTCGGAGACCGACGAGGCGAGGTGGAAGGTCATCTGCTCCCGCACCGCCTCGGGCACGTCCTCGAGATCCGCCCCGTTGCGCGCCGGGAGCACGACCTCGCGGAGCCCCGAGCGCCAGGCCGCCAGCACCTTCTGCTTCACGCCGCCGATGGGCAGCACGAGCCCCTGCAGGGTGACCTCGCCCGTCATGCCGACGACCGAGCGGACCGGCCGGTCGCCGAGCAGCGAGACGAGCGCAGTCGTCATGGTGACGCCGGCGGAGGGGCCGTCCTTCGGGATCGCGCCGGCGGGCACGTGGACGTGGAAGCGCCGCTTCTCGAACACCGACGGGTCGAGCCCGAGCTCGGCGGCGTGGGACCGGACGAAGGAGAGGGCGATCTCGGCCGACTCCTTCATCACCTCGCCGAGCTGTCCGGTGAGCGTGAGCCCCTCGCCGCCGCCCTCGATGGAGGTCGCCTCGACGTAGAGGACGTCGCCGCCGGCGCCCGTGACCGCCAGCCCCGTCGCCACGCCGGGCACGGCGGTCCTGTCCGCCGCCTCGAAGAAGAAGCGCGGGCGGCCGAGCCAGTGGCGGACCGACGGGCCGTCGACGACGACGGGCGCCGTCACGTCCTTCGCCACCAGCTTCGTCGCCACCTTGCGGAGCAGCCGGGCGAGCTCCCGCTCGAGTGAGCGGACCCCGGCCTCCCGGGTGTAGTCGGCGATGACGGCCCGGAGGGCGGTGTCGTCCAGCACGACCTCGTCGTCACGGAGCGCGGCCCGCTCGACCTGGCGGGGGAGCAGGTGGTTGCGGGCGATCGAGAGCTTCTCCTCGTCGGTGTAGCCGTCGAGGTGGATGACCTCGAGCCGGTCGTAGAGGGGGCCCGGGATGGTCTCGGCGACGTTCGCCGTCGCGAGGAACAGGACCTTGGACAGGTCGAGCTCGACCTCGAGATAGTGGTCGCGGAAGGTGTGGTTCTGCGCCGGGTCGAGGACCTCGAGCAGCGCCGAGGAAGGGTCGCCCCGGAAGTCGGAGCCCAGCTTGTCCACCTCGTCGAGGAGGATGACGGGGTTCATCGTCCCGGCCTCCTTGAGCGCCCGCACGAGGCGCCCGGCCTGGGCTCCGACGTAGGTGCGGCGGTGGCCGCGAATCTCCGCCTCGTCCCGTATGCCACCGAGCGCCACGCGGACGAACTTCCGGCCGAGCGCGCGGGCGATCGACTCGCCGAGCGAGGTCTTGCCAACCCCGGGCGGCCCGACGAGGGCGAGTATCGCGCCTGCGCCGCGGGCGCCCTTCAGGGGGACCAGTCCCCGCTCCGCCTGGAGCTTGCGGACGGCGAGATGCTCGAGGATGCGGTCCTTCACGTCGCGCAGGCCCTCGTGGTCCTCGTCGAGGATCCGGGAGGCCTCCGGGACCTCGAGGCGGTCCTCGGTCTCGCGGCCCCAGGGCAGCTCGAAGACGGTGTCGAGCCAGGACTGGATCCAGCCCCGCTCGGGGCTCTGGTCGCTCGTCCGCTCGAAGCGGTCGATCTCCTTCGCGATGGCGGCCCTCGCCGACTCGGAGAGCTCGGGCGCCAGCGCCTCGAGTCTCGTCCTGTAGTCGTCGGGCGCCTCCCCGGCGCCAGGGGTGCCCGAGAGCTCCCCGAGCTCCCTGCGGATCGCCTCGAGCTGGCGGCGCAGGAGGAACTCCCGCTGGGTCTTCTCCATCCCCTCCTCGACGTTCGACTTGATCTGGTCTCGAAGCGCCAGGTCGGCGAGGGTTTCGCGCGCCCAGCCGAGGACGAGGCGCAACCGCTCCTCGAGGTCGACCGTCTCGAGGACCTTCACCTTGGCCTCGAGGTCGAGGTCGGGCGAGTAGCCGGCGAGATCCGCGATCTCAGAGGGGTCGTGCACGGCCCGCAGGCGCTCCGCCATGCGGCGGGCGCCCCGGGTGAGGAGGATGTTCTCGAGCACGGCGCGGTACTCGCGGGCGAGCTCGGCGGCATGGGCCGACGGCTCGACCGGCGGGATCGGCTCGATCTGGACCCAGGTCGCCTGGCCGGTCCCCGGCACTCCGGTGCCGATCTCGGCCCGCTGGCTGCCGTGGACGATGACGGCGGTCGAGCCGCCCGGCAGCTCTCCCTCCTCGATCACCTCGGCGATGACGCCGACGGCGGCGTATCGCCCTTCGACGTTCGGCACGACCACGAGGCGACTGCCGACGGCGCGGGCGGCCTCGACCGCCGTGCGCGACTGCTCGGTCTCGAGCGTGAGCGTGAAGACCATGCCCGGAAGGACGACGCCCGAGGTGAGGGTGAGAAGTGGAAGAGTGACTTGTTCGTCGAGCTGAGGCACGGATTCCTCCCTGTGCTCCTCCCCGCGCGCGGCAGCGAGGGGGGGGTGCGGGTCGAGATAGTTGACTAGACAAACAACTGCCCGGAGTGGATATTCCGCCGTAGGGAATGCGTGGGCCCGTCGGCGGCGTTCCGGCTTGAGTCGAGGATCGGAGCGGGCAATGAGGATGATGGGAGGGGGAGACGGCTGGGCGGCCATGCGGTCGCTGCGGAGGGACCAGAGCGTCCTCCGCCAGAAGCTTCCGAGGGGCATCGTGAGGCGGATCGCCCGCTTCGCCCATCCCTACAGGTTCCAGCTCGGCGTCTTCCTGGCCCTGATCGTCGTGAGCGCGGTCGTGACGGCGGTGAACCCGCTCATCCTGCGTGCGATCATCGACCAGGGGATCGGCCAGCACCGCGTCGGGCTCGTCGTGACCCTCGCCATGGTCGTCGGCCTGCTCGCCGTCGTGAGCGCCGTCCTCTCCCTCGTCCAGCGCTGGATATCGGCCCGCATCGGCGAAGGCCTCATCTACGACATGCGCAGCGCCGTCTTCCAGCACGTCTCACGCATGCCGATCGCCTTCTTCACCCGTACCCAGACCGGTGCTCTCGTCTCCCGCCTCAACAACGACGTGCTCGGCGCCCAGCAGGCCTTCACCGACACCTTCCAATCGGTGATCGGCAACCTCGTCGGAGTCGCCGTGACGCTGGCGGCGATGTTCGTGCTCTCCTGGCAGATCACCCTCGTCTCGCTTGCCCTGCTGCCCATCTTCGTCGTGCCGGCCCGCTTCGTCGGGCGCAGGCTGGCTGCCCTGACGAGGGAGAGCTACTCGCTCAACGCCGAGATGAACAACACCATGACGGAGCGCTTCAATGTCTCGGGGGCCCTCCTCGTCAAGCTCTTCGGCGACCCCCGGTCCGAGTCGGGGCTGTTCACGAGCCGTGCCGGGCGGGTCCGGGACATCGGCGTGACGACATCGATGTACGGAGCGGTGTTCATGGCCGCGCTCCTGCTGACGGCGTCGCTGGCGACGGCGCTCGTCTACGGGTGGGGCGGAGCCGAGGCGGCCCGCGGCGTCCTCCTCGTCGGGACCGTGGTGGCGCTGACCTCCTACCTGAGCCGCCTCTACGGGCCGCTCACGGCGCTCTCCAACGTGCAGGTCGACGTGATGACGGCGCTCGTCTCCTTCGACCGGGTCTTCGAGGTCCTCGACCTGCCGCCCATGATCGACGAGCGGCCGGGGGCTGTCGACATTCCGGCCGGGCCGGCCGAGGTGGTCTTCGACCACGTGTCGTTCTCCTACCCGACCGCCGAGGAGGTCTCGCTCGCCTCCCTCGAGAGCGTCGCCGTCCTCGACCAGGCCCCGAGCACCCAGGTGCTCTTCGACGTCTCCCTCCGGGTCGGCCCGGGCGAGATGGTGGCCCTCGTCGGGCCGTCCGGGGCCGGGAAGACGACGATCTCGCACCTCGTGCCGCGTCTGTACGACGTGCGCAGCGGCACCGTGCGGATCAACGGGGTCGACGTCCGCGACGCCACGCTCGACTCGTTGCGCCGGGCGGTAGGGGTCGTCACCCAGGATGCGCACCTCTTCCACGAGACGATCCGCTCGAACCTGCTCTACGCCAAGCCGGACGCCAGCGAGGAGGAGCTACGCCAGGCGCTCGAGGCCGCCCACATCCACTCCCTCGTCGAGTCGCTGCCCGACGGACTCGACACCGTCGTCGGGGACCGGGGCTACCGCCTGTCTGGCGGTGAGAAGCAACGCATCGCCCTCGCCCGGCTCCTCTTGAAGGCACCCCAGGTCGTGGTGCTCGACGAGGCGACGGCGCACCTCGACTCCGAGTCCGAGTCAGCCGTCCAGCAGGCGCTCACGACGGCGCTGTCCGGACGCACGTCGATCGTGATCGCGCACCGACTCTCGACCGTGCGCGACGCCGACAGGATCCTCGTGGTGGACGGCGGACGCATCGTCGAACAGGGGAGGCACGAGGAGCTGGTCGCGGCGGGTGGGCTCTACAGCGAGCTCTACCGGACTCAGTTCGAGCACCAGGAGCAGCCGGGGCCGCTCCTGGTGCTCGACGACTGAGAGGCTCAGGCGGTCGGAGCCGCCGGAGCTGTCGCACCCGAGCCGTTCGGGGCGACGGGCGACGCCGCCATACCGGGCTGGGCGGAGGCGATGAGCCGAGCCGAGGCGGTGATCTCCTTCAGCTCCGGCGTCTCATAGCCGGTGGCACATGCCCAGTAGTAGACGACCAGCGCGATGAGGACCTCGATGAGGTCGCTCCACGGGAAGGCGATACGGGGCTTGGTGAGCGGACCGTACTCCCCGTAATACGACAGTGCGAAGGTGGCGAAGCACAGGGAGATGAACCACCAGGCGCGGTTGATCTGGTTACGGCCATCCGCGTTGGACACGACCCAGGTCGCGAGAGTCCCCACCGCCACCACCGCCAGGAAGGCGAAGTAGTACGCGGCGAAGTTCCACGCACCGTGCGCCGGCGGGCTGGAGCGGAGCACCCAGCCACCCTTGTAGTTCACGTAGATGAGCGCTCCGAGGAAGACAACTCCGAGGGTGACACCGGTGTTGGGGGAGAACCACCCCTGCTCGGGCGCGTAGAACCATAGGAAGATGAAGATTCCGGCGAACACGGCAGCGAACACGTTGGCCAGCGTGCTGAAGCCCGACCAGTAGACGATCATCACGGCCGCTATGAACCCGAGCGGAGCGAGGACCCGCCGTGCCGGCATCCGGTAGGGGCGAGGCAGGTCGGGTGCATGCTTGCGGAACACCGTCACGCCGACGCCACCCATGATGTAGGTGAGCACCGTGCAGGAGGTGATGAACCCGACGAGCTTGTACCAGCTCGGGAGCGGGATGAAGAAGACGCATCCGACGATGACGGACGCGACGATCGCCGGCCACGGCACCCTGAACCTGTTCATCGACTGCAGACCCTTTGGCAGGAACCGCTGCACGGACATGCCGTACACCGTGCGGGTGGAGGTTCCGAGGTAGACCCAGCCGGTTCCAGCCGGAGAGACAACGGCGTCGATCACGAGCAGGCTGGCGAAGGCGGCCAGCAGACCGATTCCCGCCGCGTGCAGCTCGTTGTAGAACGGTGCCGAGGCGATGGAGCCCGTCTCGAGGAGCCCCCAGCTACCGAGCTTGATCCCGGCCTTGCCCCAGTTGAGCGCGCCGGTGAAGGCGATCTGGAGCAGGACGTAGAGGACGATGCCGATGATGACCGAGTAGATCGTCGCCCGCGGGATGTCACGCTGGGCATTGCGGGCCTCGCCGGCGTACTCGAGTGCCTGGCGGAAGCCGAGGTACGAGAAGACGATGCCGGTCGTGGCGACGGCCTGGAAGATCGGGGCCTTGCCGAGCGGGGCGAACCCGCCGACGGCGTTCCCGAAGTTCTGGCCCTTGAAGGCGGTGAACAGGAGGATGAAGGTCAGGGTCGGGATGATGAGCTTCCACCAGACGACCCAGCGGTTCATCTCGGCCAGGAACTTGATGCCGATGTAGTTGAGGACACCGAACACGGCGAGGAACCCGAACCCGAGCAGGATGCCGTTCGGGAACGCGAGGATCGCCGAGTTCGACGCTTCGGTCAGGCCGAGGCTCGGGAATCGGCCGGCCAGGTAGGTGACCGACGCCTCTGCCTCGATGGCGGGGACGGAGACTGCCGAGAGCAGGTAGGCCCAGCTCAGAAGGAAGCCGAAGTACCCACCGTGGGTGAGTTGGGGATAGCGCGACAAGGCGCCGGTACGAGGCAGCATGCCGGAGATCTCTGCATAGTTGAAGGCGACGAGCAGAACGAGGATGCCGCCGATGAGCCAGGACAGGACCGATGCCGGCCCTGCCGTGGCGTCGGCGGCGAGGCTCGCGAAGAGCCACCCCGATCCGATGATGCCGCCCAGCGAGAGGAACAGCAGCTGCGTGAGGTTCATCGACCGGCTGAGACGCCGGTCGGACTCCTCATAGCTCGCGAGTGCTGGCTCGTTGGACTCGATTGCCATATATCCCTCCTATGTAGGGGATCAGCAGGTCAGCCCCCCTTCGCCAGCGACGACGAAAGCCTGACCCTGAGGCCCAACTCTGCCAGTATCGCCATGGGGTATCAAGAACTATCGTCCGGCACGATCAGATGACGGTACTGTCCGATGCGGCACCTCTTACGGTGGACTAGGCTGCAACGGCCCGCGGGCGTAGTTCAGAGGCAGAACATCAGCTTCCCAAGCTGAGAACGCGAGTTCGATTCTCGTCGCCCGCTCTTTGTGAAGCCCCCCCCGGTCATGCCTGAAGGAGTGTCTCGCGTCCAAGGGGTCGCGGCAGAAGTCCGTCGCTGATGCCCTCGGCCGAGGCGGGTCTTGGCCGGCTGTGCGCCGAATGCAAGCCTTGACGCCGCCGGGCCCGGAGAGGATGGACCACGGGCGCCAACCCGCTCAGCGCTCTCTCCTGGAGGTCTGTCGCATGCCGAGGCAGAGGATCCATCCTGCGGCCCTCCTTCTGGCGACTCTTGTCTTGTTCTCGCGCCCTTCAGGAGGGCGGGTATAGGTTCGCGCCGTGCGCGCGTCGGTGACCCGCAGCGCTGGGCATCGCCAGGGCGGCGGAAGTCTGGTTCCTGGTGGCCGTCACGGGTCTGGCAGGAGGTCCCTGACCACCATCGCGTGCTGCGTGCTTGCATCGGCACTGCTCGCCAGCTGTGCGGCACATCACGCTGCGGGGACGGCGAGGAGGGCGCCGGCAGCTCTACCGACGGGTCCAGTCGCCACAGTGGGTCGCTGGATCGTCGACAGCCAAGGCCGGGTGCTGCTCTTCCACGGCTTGAACGAAGTCGCCAAGCGCCCTCCCGCTGAACCCGCCGCCTTCGGGTTCCGCGCTGCCGACGCCTCGTGGATGGCCTCCAACGGGTTCCGACTCGTCCGGCTCGGCGTCCTGTTCAGCGGGCTCATGCCGACGCCCGGAAAGGTGAGCAGGCGCTACCTGGCGGCGATCACGTCCAGCGTCGACCTGCTCGCC
>JAKAQB010000205.1 GCA_021811865.1 Actinomycetes bacterium
TCAAGGTTCTCACCTGCGTGCTCCCGGCCATCTGAGCTACCAAGCTGAGCCCAAGTTGAACCCGGAATGAACCCACTCGATCACGCGATGAGCCCAAAAAGGTAGATACGCTCGGGTCGATAGGCTTCGGTGAGGCGACGCACCAATTCCGCGACGACAGGATCGTTGGAAGTCGGAGGCCGCACGAAGCCATGGTAGGAGGGCTCCGAAGGAAAGGCCAGAGCCGGCCTGCGGTGGGGACTCTCCCCCAAGGTCGAGCGCGTCCTCGCCCGCCTGGCCCGCGGCGAGAGCAACCGCGCCATCGCCAAGCGGCTCGGCTACGCCGAGGGAACCGTCGAGCTGTAACTGAGCAAGATCCTCGCCCGCGCCGGCGCCGAAGGCCGCGCCGCGCTGCTCGCGAAGCTGTTCACCGAAGGGTAGGGCGAGGGCTCGCCCGCCGACCGGAACTGAAACACGCTCCGCGGATCGCGGCCGAAGGTACGCGCGGCGGTGGCGAGGCAGTCGCTCTCCCAGCGGCCTGATTCCTTCTCTTGCGGGCGGGCCAGCGAAGCCCCCACCGATGTCAGGGTTTCCCTACTGTCGACCGAGCCGCCTCGTCTCTAGGCTCGGCTCCGTGATCGCTTTCACAGCTCTCGACACGGTGGCCAGCGCGTCAGGCCGCGTCGATTTGCCCCGCCCGGCGCTCGACGCCGTGCTCACCGATCTGCGTCGCGGCGTCGACGCCAATCCAGCCGCGGTCTGGGCCCGCGCGCCCGGCGAACCGCTATGCCTCGAAGTGCCCCGTTGACCTTCCAGGAGTGACCATGACGACCCTGCGACTCGGAGCCTGCGGCGCTCTTCTCCTTCCGGCAGTGCTGGCCGCCTGCCGGTCGTCGTCCCCCAAGCCCAGCTGCACGCCCGGGCAGGTCGCGAGCTGTCCCTGCGCCGGCGGAGGCCAGGGGGTTCAGAGCTGCAGCGCCGGCGGGAGCGGCTACGGGCCTTGCCAATGCGGGGGGAGCAGCGCCGGCAGCTCCAGCGGCGGCTCCGGTTCGAGCGGCAGCTCCGGGGGCACGAGTTCGGGCGGCGGATCGAGCGGCAGCAGCGGCGGGGTCGTGGGGACCGCGAGCGGTCCGGTGGGCGCCGACGGCGGCGTGGTGACGCTCGGCAGCGGCGCCTCGGCCGCCAGCGTGACCGTGCCCGCGGGCGCCGTCAATTCCGCCCAGACGCTCACGATCACGCAGACGAATCTGCCCTGCCCGACGGGCTTCACCTGCTACTCCCCCGTCTTCCAGTTCGGCCCCTCCGGCACGACCTTCCAGAAACCCGTCACGGTCTCGCTCCCCTTCACGGGCAACCAGCAGCTCGCGACGCTCTTCTGGTCCTACCCGAACGCCACCGGCTACCAGCGCGTGGGCGGCCTGCCGAGCGGCACGGCCGTCACCGGCAACGTGAGCCACTTCTCGACCGGCTTCATCGCCGACGGCGTGAACTACTCGCAGGCGGCCGACACCTCCTGCGTGCAGACGGTCGGCCTCTCCGGCCGCTACACCGGCGAGACCCCTGCCCAGCTCGACGCCGGGGTGGGCTGCGTCTCGAACTGCGCCGATGGGGGGTGCCAGACCGGCTGCCCGACCGCGGTCTACCCGATGGTGGCGAGTAACGGCGACGGCGGCTCGGTCGGCTTGGGCTCGGCCGTGGCGCTCTTCTTCAATGTGCAGGACTGCCAGGGTCGCCCGGTCACGAACCTCGACGCCGGCTCCTTCACGGTCCTCGAGAACGGTGCGCCGCTCTCGGTCGAGGCCCAGACGACGGTGTTGCCCACGAACGGCGTGACGGTCTTCGCCGAGCTGGTGCTCGACGTCTCCTCGCACACCGACGCCCTGAGGGCCCAGATGTTCCAGGGGGCCGAGAACTTCGTGAATCAGATCCAGGTGACCGACCACCTGCCGGTGGCCATCGGCATCGAGACCTTCGCCGGAGAGGCCACGATCGCCGAGCAGCTCGCGCCCACGCTCGACACCGCGGCGATCCAGGCGAAGCTCCAGGCGCTCACGACGTTCGTCGACCCCGACGTCAACTCGACGAACCTCTACGGCGCCGTCGTCCAGTCCTTCGCCCACTTGGACCAGGTCGAGGCGAGCTTCGAGCAGCGCAATTACGGCGGGGCCTTCGCCGTCGGCTTCCCGCTCCTCTTCACCGACGGCCTCGACACCGCCGGCTACGACACGCTCCAGCAGGCGCAGCAGGCCGAGCAGGGCGACTTCAAGAACCAGCTCCTCGCCGTCGCCCTCCAGGACTCGTCCGACTACAACCTCGCCGCCCTCGACGCCCTCACCTACGGCGGCCAGACGCTCATCAACTCCCCGAACCCCACCGTCGCCGAATCCCGAGAGTTCCCCTACCTCGCAACCTACATCGCCGGCGAGGTGAGCGGAGCGTACCTGCTCGGCTACTGCTCGCCCAAGCGCGCCAACGTGAACGACGTGACCGTCGAAGTCGCGAACACCACGAACCAGGTCACCGCGAGCCTGTCCTTCAACGCGAGCGGCTTCGGCCCCGGCTGCAGCGCGGCGGCCTTTGGCACGGCGTGCCAAGGTTGGCAATGCGGCGGCCTCGGCTGCGGCGGATGCGACGACGAGACGAGTTTCTGCACCGGGCCCGCCGCCAACCAGTGCGAGAGCGACTGCGTGCCGGCGCAAAAATGCGGCGGCATGACCTTCACGAATCCCCAAGGCTACCAGCAGACCTGTAGCGACACGCCCGAGTCCTCGAACTGCAACAGCACCTGCGTGGACCTCCAGACCGACTCTTCCAACTGCGGCGCCTGCGGCAAGGCCTGCACGATCAGCGGCGAGGCCTGCTCCGGTGGGGCGTGTGCTTGCACAACCCCCGGCGACACCCCCTGCGGGACCGCCTGCACGAATACTCAGACCGACTCTTCCAACTGCGGCGCCTGCGGCAAGGCCTGCACGAT
>JAKAQB010000080.1 GCA_021811865.1 Actinomycetes bacterium
AACGCCGCTTATCCCGCGGGTGGGCCGCCGATCAGGCCACGTTGGAGCAGCTCGGGCCCAAACGTGAAGACCTCACCGTGAGGTCTTCACGTTTCGGAGGCCTCCATCTTCACATTTGGGGTGTGACACCCAGGGAGCCGGGCGTGACACCCGCGAGTGGCCCCTCTTGGGGCCGTTCGTCGCATCATGGCCCGGTCACGGGCGCTTGGGATCCCCCGTGGTCCGGCAGGCGCTGGAGCGGAGGCGCGACTACGGCGGCGCGTTGACGCTCGCCCCGGCGAGCTCGGCCAAGGTCCGTCGCCGGCGGCGACGCTTCCTCGGCTCCCGTGGAGCTATCGGGCGTGCCGCCTGGGCCTCGTGCACCTCGAACGCGTCGATAAGGCCGAAGTTGACGACGACGCAGGCGCAGGCGAGGAACAGCCCGAGCCCGGCGACGCCCGACAGCTTGCACCAGCCCCGCACGTCGACGTTGATCCCGGCGGGGTCCTTGAGGCGCGAGTTCGACCGCTCGACGGCGCTGCGCCGGCCGTAGGAGGAACGGTGTGCGGGTGAGGGATAGTCGTGCTTCTGGGCCGTCTTGGTGTTCACGACGCAATCGGCTCAGCTCCGAGGCGGGACTTTGACCCTCCTTTGAGGTCGCCGGAAGAGGGATCTTGAACGAGATCTCGACTCGATCGTCGACGACGGTCACCTTCTCGATGACGGTGCGGACGAGCTGCTGACGTCGAGCGAAGTTCATGGCGGCGAGCTGGCTCCTCACCGTGGCCGCGAACTCGTCGATCCGACCGGCGAGATCGGTCGCCGTCCGCTTCTGCCGAGAGGCACTCTGCAGCTGCTGTTCGAGCTCGCCGGTGCGATCGGCAATGGGCCTCCGACGTGTCTCGAGCTCCCGCAGCGTGATCGCACCTGCCTGATAGGCGTCGAGGAGTCGGGACTGTTGCGCACGGAGCTCAGCGAGCTGGCGGGCGGCACCGTCGTCCATGGCGTCGTCGCTGGCGGCAGCGCAACTCTGCAGGATCAGCTCCGGATGCTCGAGGTGCCGCAGCACCTCTCCCCAGACGAGCTCGTCGAGCTCGTCAGCGCGGGCGGCGGGCTGGGAGCAGCGGAGATGCTCGGCCCGCAGGTGCATGGGCAGGGCGTTGGTGCACCGGTAGTAGCAGTAGAGGGGGCCTTCTCCCTTCTTCCTCTGCTGGGTTTGGCGGGACTGCCCGCACTCCCCGCAGCGCACGAGGTAGCGCAGGAGGTAGCGATCGGTCGAGCCGTGGCGCGGGCTGAACGCCCGGTTGCGCTCATGCTGGGCCTGGGAACGCGTCCAGGTCTCCATGTCGACGATGGCTGGGATGGTGACGCCGATCCACTCGTCTTCGGGTCTCGTCTCTCGGATGGGGCGATGGTCGGCGGTGTAGTGCGGAAGACGTGGGCGGTCGGTGTGGACGATGCGGCGGTTGTAGTAGAGCGTCCCCGTGTAGGCGGCTTGGCGAAGGATCGGCCCGACCGTGCCGGGGTGCCAGACGCGCCCGCCGGCGGGCGCCGGGATCCCGGCCTCCATCAATCGGATGGCGATCTCGCGGATCGTGACGTCACCGCTCGCATGCCAGGCGAACATCTGGCGCACGACGGCCGCTTCCTCCTCGACGACCTCGACGCGTCCGGGCTGGCCAAGGGAGGCGGGCAGTTTGCGGTAGCCGTAGGGGACACGGCCGGAGACGACTTCTCCCTGGCGCGCCCGCCAGAGCTTGCCGCGCCGGTTCCGGTCGACGATCTTCGTGCGCTCGAACTCGGCCACCGCTGCCTGGATCTGGGCGAGCAGTCGTCCTTGCGGGTCGTCGGCACGGCCGCCCTCCAAGAAGAGGACCGAGACGCCGAAGCGCGCCAGCTCCTCGAGGACGAGCGCCTGGTGGACGTAGTTGCGGGCGAGGCGATCGGGGCACAGGACGACGACGGTGTCGATGCGGCGGGCCGCCGCGGCGTCACGGAGCTGGTCGAGCCCGGGTCGGTCAAGGCGCGCCCCGGAGTAGCCGTCGTCGGTGCAGCTCAGCTCGACGTGCCAGCCCTCGGCGGTCGCTCTCGCCTCGAGGGCCTCGATCTGCGAGCCGATGGTCCGCTCCCTCTCCTGGCGCTCGGTGGACACCCTGGCATACAGGCCGACTCTCACCGGCTTCCTCCTTCGGTCAGGTCGCTTCGGTCAGCAGCTGGTAGGCGGCGGTCAGGGCCGCCAGTCGTGGGTCGTCACCGGTCCAGCGCGGCTCGGGAGCCTCCGAGACGGCGACGCGCCACGCCGGGCGACCCGACGCCAGGCCGAAGAGCCCGTAGCGGGCGAGGCGACGGGCGTCCTCGCTGTCGGCGGGCGTGCCGCCGAGCGCACTCGCTCGCAGCTCTTCGTAGCGCGGCGCCCAGGACACCTCACGCCTCGCCCGCGTGAGACGACGCGCCACTTTTGGGCACCAGCAGTCGCTCCACCGTCCGTCGGTGCAGCCGGATGCCGAAGCGATCCTCGACTTTCGAGGCCAGTTCAGGTCCCGACAGCCCGGGGTCCTGCGCCTTCGCGTCGCGGACGAAGGTGACGATCTCGACGGTCGCCTTGAGCGGGCCCTTGCGGCCGCGCTTGCCCTCGGCGAGGCCAGCGATGCCCCGGGCGTCGAGCGCCCGCCGCAAGGTGTAGAAGGTCTGGCGGCTCACTCCGAAGAGCCGGCACGCTTCGACCACGCTCATCTCGCCCCTCGCCGGACCGCGGAGCATTTCGTAGCGAACCTGGAGGCGGTCCTCGGCGTCGAAGAACTCCGGGTGGGTGCGGAAGGGGTCGGCGAGCACGCTCTCGGGCGTCGGGTTGAGCGCCCCCTGCAGCTGCAGCGCTCGGCGCTTCTGGGTGTCGGCCACGTCCAGACTCTACTGATTCCTCGCCGAGTTGTCATGCATTATGCGCCTACAGATGTCCTGCTACCCAACACGACCCCCTTCTATTGCTACATTGCCAGGATGTGCCGGCTCAGGCAGGCACTCTTTACCTGACACTGCGACATTCATTCGCTGACACTTGGTGGAGCAGGGCGCCGAGCGATGAGACGCTCTTGGACACGCCTCTTGCGAATCAGCGGCTGGTCGGGATCCAAGTCGATTGCCAGCGCGAACCAAACGTGTCCGATTGTGTCGGCTTCGTCTTCGCGTTGACCTGGGGCGGGACCGTGACGCTCTTTCGCGTGCAGCAGACCGGCGGCTCCTCCGGCGGCGAGAAGACTTCGGGTCGTGCATAGGCAAGCGCCATCGAGGCCGGACGATGCAGGCAGCGGAGCTTTTGGAGCTCGGCCGGGCAGGCGACGCGGTGGTAGCCATCGGCGTCGTCGTGGGTGAGCCGGCCGAGCTTGTAACGGGCGAGCTCGGCGCAGCGCTCGTCGTGCGCCGCGACCTCCTCTCTGCTCGCGCCTCGGGGAAGCGGGCCAAGGGAGAGAAGCGCCGTTGGCGTGGCCGGGCAGTACAGGTTCCCGTTGTGGCAGATCGCCCCGGCGAAGGTCCCCTTCGGGCCTCGGTCGTTCGGGTGCAGGTCGACGACGAGGCTTGCCCCGGCGGTCCGAAGCGGGAGCGCGAAGTGCTCGGGGACCTTGTAGGCGTAGCCCGAGTCGGCGAGCACGTCGTGCAGAACGACGCCGCAGGCGGCGCTGTTCGTCACCACGGCGACGAAGGACGGCACCGGGTCGTGGCGGCACGAGGCGAGCTGGACCCGGCGGATGAGCTCGGGGACAGGTCCTCCGCGCTCGTCTCTCACCATCGTCATCAACGAGCCGTAGTAGCCGAAGAACAGCTCGTCGCGCTGGCCCGGGCCGTCGCCTCGCCGATGCCCCCAGGTCGCCTCGGGATCGGCGCAGGGCCCGCCCTCTTCGGCCGGGGGGCGAAAGAAGGAGGGCACGTCGGTCCAGTCGATCGCGTAGGAGCTCGATGCGTCCTTGTAGGGGATTGGGATGCTCGCCTCGACGAGGAGGTCGCAGAGCTCCTGGAGCGCCTCGGACGGGGCCCCATCGGGACGGTCCTTTGTAAGCGCCTTCGCCACAAGGTGCATCGTGTACTCGACCTGGCGATAGGTGAGGAGATGCGGGCCAGCCCGCCAGGGCGTCACGATCCCGAGGCGGACCTTCTCGGGCGGATCGAGGCCGACGAGGACGGCGTGCACGCCGGACAGATAGGCCACCTGGTGCCCCTCGGACAGGCAGGCGCACATGCCGAGAAGGAGGGTGCGCACGGCGAGCTGGCGCGGCCGGACCCCCATCGGCAGGCCCGCCTCGATGGCGGCGATCGCCTTCGCTGTCGCCGGCTCGTCGAGCACCGCCTCGAGGCGGGCGAGCTCGATCACCTGCTCCTTGCTCCAAGGAGGGCGACGGCGGCCTCCTCGCTCGGCGAGGGGACGTGGCTGACGAGGTCGCCCAGGCGCTGCGAGCAGGAGATCCCAGCCGCGTCCATGAAGGCCGCAAGGCCGATCGTCTCGGCCACCTGGACGAGGTAGGAGGAGCGCAGCCGCGCCGGCTCGAGGCGGGGCAGGTCGGCCCCGCCAGAGAGCGATCTGATGAGCGGGTTCGTCACGTTGTGGCTTGTGGGGTTGTGACCTGAGACGAGGTAGCGGGCACCGAAGAAGGAAGCCGCCGAGACCAAGCGGTCGTGGAAGTCCGAGAGCACCGGCACGGCCCGGGGACGGCGCCCGGCGACGAGGACGAGCAAACCACCCGAGCGAGACACGACGTCCTCCCCCCGCACACCTCGCAGCTCCCCGCCGACGAGGCCCGCCCCGGCCCCGAGGCAGATGAGGGCCGACGCCCTCTGTCGACGAAGTGGGGTCGGCTGGGCGTCGCAGAGCGCGAGGTAGCCGGCGAGCTCTCGGGGAGAGTACGGCGCCTTTGCTCGTTCCCGGGGCATCGCGACGGGAGCGGGCGGCTGGCCGACGAGCACGGCGCGGGCGAGGTGGCGCAGGTTCGCCCGCAGCGTCCGGCGCGTCGGGGGGCTGCCGGCATGGGGGGAGCAAACGAAGCGCTCGACGAGCGAGGTGCGAAGCAGCGCCTCTTCCTCGAGGGGGAGGCCGATACGAAGCCCGAAGCCGGCGAGCTTGCCGGCTGCGAACAAGAGCGCCTTCGCCCGCTCAGGGCTGTTCGGTGCGGCCGTCTCGACGACCCGGCGGGCGAAGGCGGCGGCCTCGGGGGGAAGCGAGCGCGGCGCCCAGGCGACGATCACCTCGGGTGGCGACGGTCGGGTCATCGCACCGTATATATACAGTACGCTCACCTCGCGGTGGTGGATGATCCGTGGGAAGGTGATCGTGTGGCGTTGAGCCCGGCACAGTGCGACGAGACGAGACGCATCGCGACCGAGCTCGCCAGGCTCGCCGTCTCGGGCCAGGTGCTGCCCGGCAGCATCGCCGAGCGGCGAACCCACTGCGGCCGTGCGGGCTGTCGGTGCATGGCGGACCCGCCCCAGCCCCATGGCCCCTACTTCCAGTGGACCCGCAAGGTCGCGAGCAGGACCGTCGGCCGGTGGCTGTCGGCCGAGCAGGCCGCGGACTACCGGGTCTTCATCGAGAACGACCGCCGCCTGCACGAGCTGCTCGCCCGCCTCGAGGCGATCGGGATCGCTGCCTTGGAGGCCGATCCCCGCACCAGGCGCAAGGTCTGATGCGGGCTGTGGACAGCGCGCGGGTGGCTCGCGCCTAACCCGCGGGTGAGGCCCCGCTCAGCGACCGAACGGGCAGCTCCCGCCCAAACGTGAAGACCTCACCGCATATTTTGGATCTTCGCGTCTTTCGGGCTGACCGTCCTGGTCTTTCGTGCTGTTTCGTGGCACTCCGACGGGGTTGTCCACAGAGTTTATCGACCCGATTATCGACCCCTGATCACCCTGCCATAGGCAGCCCTACGCACGGGGTTCTCGTTACGCAGGGGCCGTACGCTGGGAGTTCGCGGGTGTCGGGCTCAAGGCGTTTTCTCGTGGCCGGGTTTGCCCTACGCAGCCCTACCGCAGCATGGGGCAGTGCCCTACTCGACGCGAATGGAGAAGGCGACGGCGAGGCGCGGACCGTTCGACCGCAAGGAATGCGCATCGCGTCAGCCGTGGAGGTCGAGCGCTCAGCTAGCTAGCCAGCCGCTCTGAGTGGTGGACGTCGAGCATGGCGGAACGACACGGATCGCGAGTCCCCGCTCAGAGGATCGGGTCGCGAGTCGTCATCGAGCCGCTCCTGTCGCACCCCTTGCGTAGGCTCCTCGTCCAGGAGGTGAGCCCGTGGCTGATCACAGCGCGATTGAGTGGACCGAGGCTACTTGGAATCCGACGACTGGCTGCGACCGAACGTCGCCTGGATGCGATCACTGCTATGCGCTCACGCTAGCGCGAAGACTGAAGGCAATGGGCAACCCCAAGTACCAAGTCGACGGTGATCCGCGCACTTCAGGTCCGGGGTTCGGGATCGCGATCCACAAGGACCAGCTCGACTTGCCTAGGCGATGGGCCACGCCGCGGACGATCTTCGTCAACTCGATGAGCGACCTCTTCCACCCTGCCGTGCCCGACTCGTTCATAGCGGATGTCTTCGCCGTCATAAGCGACACCCCTCGCCATACGTACCAGGTTCTCACGAAGCGGTCGAGACGACTCGCCGCGCTTGCCAATACGCTCCGCTGGCCCGAGAACCTATGGATGGGCGTGAGCGTCGAAAGTGCTCGGTACACCTTCCGTATCGGCGACCTTCGAAAGACTCCAGCGGCGACGAAGTTCTTGTCGATCGAGCCACTCCTCGGACCGGTAGGCAAGCTTGATCTTGACGGCGTCCAATGGGTCATCGTCGGGGGCGAGTCGGGTTATGGCGCACGTCCCGTCGAGTACGAATGGATAGTTGAGGTGCGGGACCAGTGCGCTGCAGACGGCGTTCCCTTCTTCTTCAAACAGTGGGGAGGCAGAACCCCGAAGTCCGGCGGAAGGGAACTCGACGGTCGGCATTGGGATGAAATGCCGCGGAGACTGGTCGGCTGAATGGCGGTTCCAAAGGACGTCGTGTGGGACCGCGACCCACACACCGAGGCGAAGCACGACTTGCTGAAGATCTACCTGGATGCCTGGTTCCCGATCATGGCATCGAGATGGTTGTCGACTGGGATCTGCTATGTCGACGCCTTCGCCGGACCCGGCGAGTACCGCGACGGCAGCGTGGGGTCGCCGATCATCGCACTGGATGCTGCTTGCCGGTCTGACGTCAGTCAGTACCCGACTGAGGTACAGCTGGTCTTCGTCGAGAAGGAGCCCGATCGGTTCGCGCATCTCGAATCGATGGTTGTAGGTCGGAACCTGGCCCGGCGATGCCATGTGACGAGGAAGCTGGGTGCCTGCGAGGAAGTGCTCCTCCCCGAACTCGATCAGATCAAGGTATCGAAAGGACCGGTGTTTGCGAACTTTGACGGCTGGGGTGTGGACACGCCTTTTGAACTCATCAAGTGTGTCGGCCAAGGGAAGCGACCTGAAGTTCTCGTCACGTTTCACTCGCAGTGGTTCACGCGTTTTGCCGGGCAAGAGGAAGTCGGTGCGGGTGACCGAGTCTTCGGTGATCGCCAATGGCGGGCAGTAGCAGATCTCCCAAGTCCGATCGAGAAGAGGAGATATCTCGTCGACGAGTATCGTCGGCGCCTCACCGAGGCAGGGTTCCCATATCACCTGACGTTCGAGCTGGTCGACGAAGGTGGCCATCCGCTCTTCCTCGTGTTCGGGACGACGCAGGAAATCGGCGTGGAGAAGATGAAGGACGCCATGTGGCGAGTGGACACCGTGTCTGGATCGAAGTTCAGAGACCCTCGCGATCCGAACCAGCTGGCATTCGATCTCTCGGACGGCGACCCGAATCTCACCCTGCTCCTGCAGCAGATCCGGGAGCAACTGGATCAAGGTCCGAAGACCCTCTTTGAGCTACAGCAGTTTGCCCTTCTCGAGACCGTCTTCAAGAAAGTACACGCGAAGACCGCTGTGGACCGCTTGGAGGCCGACGGAAAGGTCACGTGCCGACGCGCTCGGGCCTATGAGCAGTTTATAGTACAGAGAGCTGCAGACTCGCTGTTCTGAGCGCATGATGATCGAGCGCGTTGGCGTCGGGCTCGTAACGGAGCAGTCGGCGGTTCGGACTTCACCCCCGCCACCAACGAATCGCTGGTCGGCGCGCCTTGTTCCTAAGGCACAGGCGCCTGACCAGCGTGTTCGCGTCCGGGCCGAGGTCGCAGATCGGGGTTTCTCGGGGCTTTTTCTCGGGACCTACTCAACTTCGCGCACGGTGCCCTATGCAGGTGGGCACGGGCGCATACGGCGCGTACGCTGCGGCTTCGCGATAGCCGGATTGGCCTGCGAGCGGCCGCATAGGGCGGCACTGGTGCAGCCCTATGCAGTTGCACTGCTCAAGAGGTCGCCGTTGCCAGCACCGTAGCGGTGCTGTTCCGCAGGGGTTCGAGTCCCCTCGGGAGGTCTTGAGGTGGCATAAGGCGAAACCGTTTGCCCAGGTAGACGGCGTGACCGTTCAGTTGCCCCGGTCGAACACCGTCACCCGTCTGGGTACGGGCGATCGGTAGCCCCTGTTGGCGGCATGACTTCCTGAGGCCCCTGACGCGACGCTCGGCCGTGCTGTTCGGTGACGCGGCATTGGCCCGGCAGCGTGCCCAGCGGGGAGGATGAGCGGTCCCTGAACGCGAGGGACCCCTCCCCGCGGCTCTGTTTGGCAACGAACGCGAGAAGGGGTCCAAGGCGGTGTTGCCACCTGTGGCCATCGTATGGCCCTGCGCGCTGTCCGTCGACGCCTACGCGTCGCTCGGCAAGGACGTCGAGGTCCCGCGCCCGGACTGCCCCGACTGCTCGGCGGCGATGATCTTCTGGTCTGGCTACATCCGTCCGCTCCGGGTGCTCGGAGCCTGCGTGCGCCTCTTCGTGCGCCGGGCGCGCTGTCGCGACTGCACGGTCACCCACGCCCTGCTGCCGGCGTTCGCGCTCTCGAAGCGCCTCGATGCCGTCGAGACGGTGGGCGAAGCGATCGAGGCCGTGATCGAGGGCCGAAGCGGCGTGCGACCCGTCGCCTCGGCGCTTCGGGTCCCGTACACGACCGCACGTGGCTGGCTGCGTCGGTTCGTCGAGCGCTCCGGCGAGATCGCGATGTCCTTTGCCGCCCTCGCGATCGATCTCGGTGCTGGCGAGCTGGCGGGATCACCGCTCCCCGGCTCACCGGGAGCTGTCGGGGCGCTTCGCCGGGCCTTCGCTGCTGCGTGCGCGCTTCCGGGCTGGGTGCTTGTTGGCGCCTGGCGCTTCTGTTCGGTCGCAAGCGGCGGGCGGCTGATCGCCGCCAACACCATCTCGCCCTACCTCGTCGTCGGCAGGAGGCGTTTCATGCCTCCTGCCCCATTTCCCCGTGACGAGGAGGACCGAACAGGTGGAACCTGACCAGTCCGAGCAGATCGCGATCCACCGCTTCTCGGTGATCGCCGAGGCGACGAACGAGCGCCTCACAAAGGCCGAGCGCGGCGCGATCGTGCGGGCCATCGCCGAGCGCACCCAGCAGCATCCCGACGGGACGCAGCGCCGCTACTCGCGCTCGAGCATCGACCGGTGGATCCGGGCGTGGCGCAAGGACGGCCTCGCCGGGCTGCGCCCAGGTCCGCGATCAGACACCGGCGCGGTGCGCGCCCATCCCGAGCTGTTCGCCGAGGCCTGTGCGCTCCGCCTCGAGCTGCCGACTGTTGAGCGACCGTGTCGCTCAACATCCGTGCCGCTCCAGTCGTGCCTGTCTCGGGTGCTCCTCTTACCGGGCCAGACGGAGAACCGCGCCGGCAACAGCACCTAGCGCCTCCGGCACCGGGAAGGATCGCCTGCGGGCGGGACGGGGTCACCCAGCTCACCTCACCCAGACGGTGGGCGCCTTGCTCGCCGCCGTGGACAGCACGTATCGCTCCAGCATCGACCCGAGCGGCCGCGGTGTCGCCGGCGAGAGGGAGCAACGGTCTCTCAGGCAGACGCTGGCAGATTGCGCGGTGGACGCCCGCGGCGTGGCAGGGCACCCGCATCCTTCGGAAGACGCCCCGCTTGACGGAGCGCCTCCCGAAGGAGCACCTCGATCTGCGCGGTAGTGCTGCGTACCTCATCGGCTGCCCACCGGGCCAGCGCGTCGTAGACGCGCGGATCCATCCGGATGAGGACGTTCTTGCGTTCAGCCACGGGCAGTCGGCTCCCGGCTCACAGATACAACGAGCCGGTGTTGACCATGGGCTGCGTGCCGTGGTGGCTGCAAAGATCGACAAGGAGATTGCTGACCATCGTCGCCTTTCGCTCCTCGTCGAGCTCTACCACGTGCTCTCGCTCGAGACGGTCGGGCGCGAGCTCGACCATGCCGACAGCTCTGTCGACGATCTGCTGACGCGCCGCCACGATGGCGGCGGCCTGCTGGCGCCTCGACATGGCCTGCGCGATCTCGGGCGCGCACGCGACGCGGGCGAGCTGGCGTTCGAGGATGGCGACGCCAGCCGCTGCAACTCTTCGTTTGACCTCGAAAGAGAGCCGCTCGGAGATCTCGGCAGCATTGGCGCTGAGCGAGGGTTCCCCCTCGTCGACGGGCTGGAAGCGGTGGTCGGCGACCACCTGACGAAGGGCCATCTCGCACTGAGTCCCGACGAGCTGGGCGACGTCTTCGACCTCGAAGCTCGCGAGCGCAGTGCCTGTCACTCGCCAGTTGGCGGTAATCGCAACCTCGACCGGTATACCGTCGAGGTCGTTGACCTTCAATGTCGCGCTCTGGTGGGTTCGCAGCCTCGTCGAGATCCGGTGGCGCGTCGAGCCGGGCCGCACCCGCCACGAGCCCGGTCCTCTTAGGCTCCCGACACAGCTACCGAGGTATTGGACCACGACCGCCTCACCCGGCGCGACCCTCGTCAATCCTTGAAGACCGACAGCGCCGGCCCCAGGAGCGCGGCGGCGCCGATCCAAAGGCGCACCCGACCGCTTCCGGCGCCGTGGGTCGAGGAACGAACGGCCAAGGCGAACAGCACAACCCCACCGGCACGGCCAGCCAGGCTGAGGCGTAGGAGCGCGGCTCCGGCAGTGCTGCTCAGCGGCACCTCGCGAAGCTCGTCGGAGAGCATCCGCGGATTTCCCCCTGGCGCCATGTAGTCCCTCCAACCCTTGACCTGGCACGAGTATAGTGATATCACTTTCGCTGTGGTGGCGGGCGAGCCGGATACGAGCCCCGCTGGACGGGGCTCGACGAGCACCGGCCAGCAGGAGCGTTCGACTGCACGCCCTCGCACGAGTCCGGATGCTGCCGCACTTCGCGTCGAGCACCTGACCAAGCGCTTCGGCAGCCGCTTTGCCTTCGATGACGTGTCCTTCGAAGTCGGCTACGGCGAGGTGTTCGGCTTCCTCGGACCGAACGGGGCAGGTAAGACGACGACCGTGCGGACGCTCGGCACGCTGCTCTCGCCCAGCTCCGGGTCGGCGACGGTGGCAGGGGTCGAGTTGCGCCCGGAGAACGGACCGGCCATCCGGTCCCGGATCTCGATCATGCCGGAGTCTCCGGGCCTCTACCTGCGCCTCACGGCGGCAGAGAATCTCGAGTGCTTCGCGCGCCTCTACCGCCTGTCCGATCCGCACGAGCGCATCGCGCACGCGCTGCGGGCGGTAAACCTCACCGAGAGGGCCGACGATCTCTGCCGGTCGCTCTCCAAGGGCCTTCGCCAGCGGGTGGCGCTGGCGAGAGCGCTGCTCAACGACCCGGCGGTCCTCTTCCTCGACGAGCCCACCTCTGGGCTCGACCCGGTCGCGACGCGAGAGGTGCACGAGCTCGTCGCGACGCTCAAGGACCGCGGCGTGACCATCTTCTTGACGACCCACCGCCTGGAGGAGGCCGAGCGGCTCTGTGACCGCGTCGCCATCCTCAACACGACGCTGCGCCTCGTGGGCCGCCCCGGCGAGCTGCGCGACCAGCTCTTCACGAGGAGCCTCGAGGTCCGGCTGCGTACCGAGCTTCCCGACCCCGCCCCGGTGTTCGCGAGACTTCCCGGGGTCGAGAGCTGGAAGGCTGAGCCGCCCTCCTCCTACACGTTGACCGTGTCGGATCCCGACGCTCTTGCGCCCGAGGTCGCCCGAGCCCTCGTGCGCGCCGGCGCGGACATCTGCTCGATCGGTGAGTCCGGCCACTCCCTCGAAGACGTCTACCTGCAGCTCGTCGACGAGGACGTGGAGGCGAAGCGGCGATGAGCTTCAGCTGGGCTCGGATCTGGGCGATCCTGCAAAAGGAGCTGCGCGACTACCGCCGCAACCGATTCGTCATTGCCACCATGGCAATGCTGCCGGTGATCTTCGTGATCGTGCCGACGATCGAGCTCTTGACCATCAGGGCCTCTGTGAGCAGCGCCAAGCTCGATACGCGGATCGGGATCGCCCTGCTCTACATGCTCGTCATCCCGGCGATCGTGCCGTCCGTCCTCGCGGCGTACTCCGTCGTCGGCGAGCGCGAGCAAGGCACCCTCGAGCCCGTCCTCATCACCCCGATCCGCCGCGAGGAGTTCCTCGTCGGAAAGGCCCTGGCGGTGCTCCTCCCCACCCTTGTCATCGCCTACCTGGTCTTCGGCATCTTCCTCGGCATCGCGGCGGTCGTCGCCCAGCCCGCCGTCTCCGCGGTCATCTTCGAGCGCTCGCATGTGCTCGTGCAGCTGCTCTTCACGCCGCTGATCGCCGGTTGGTCGATCTGGGTCGGCATCGCCATATCCGCGCGCTCTGGTGACGTGCGCGCCGCCCAGCAGCTCGGCACGTTCGCCAGCCTTCCCCCGCTCGGCATCGTCGCCTTGATGTCCTTCAACGTGATCACCCCGACGCTCGGGCTCGCCCTCGGGCTCGCAGCCGCCTTGCTGGTCGCCGATGGTCTCGGATGGAGGGCGGTGTCCGCGATGTTCGACCGGGAGCGGCTCGTCGGTGGCACGCGCAGCTGACCCCCGCGTCGCAACACCGGACGCAGCGCAATGACGAGACGGATAAGGAGACATGGGTTGTCGGCAACGCTCAAGCTGACGAGGGCAGGAGCCGGAATGGAGCTCCGTCGCGGAGTGTTCGAGATCCTGGTCGACGGGGAGCACGTCGGTTCCATCGAATGGCACGGCGAGGTGGAGATCCCGGTCGATCCGGGACGCCACAGCCTCCGGCTGCGAGCGGGCAGGCTTGCGAGTCGACCTCACGCGTTCGACGCTGGCGAGGGAACGGTCGTGTCCTTCCGGTGCCACGGAGCGATGATGTGGCCGCGCTACGTCGCGTCGATGGTCAAGCCCGACCTCGCCATTTCGCTCCTGCGCGAGTGATCAGCTGACCCGCCCCGCAGCCGCGGGTCTCCGATGGCGGACGGTGGCCGCGATGCTCGGCCGTGAACGGACCGTGACCGGCAGGCGCGGGCGACCCCTCGGCTCCACCGCCTCACCCCCTGCTTCTGGACAGCCGTGCGCAACCTCACCTGTCGGGAGCTGAACACACGCTAAGGAACAGTTCACCGGTCCGAGGAGACAGTTCACCCGCGGTCGTCCTCGCGTTGTCGGGGCCGTCACGAGGGCGCCATAAGGTCGCCACACGCGCGGCCGGCAACGGCCGGCGCCCCCCAATCTGGTGGCACCAGACGACGAACAGGAGCGATGAATGCCCAGGAAGACAAGCCCTCGGGGCACAAGGTTGAGCGACCCGTCGACCCGTGCCGCAGAGCAGGGCGCGGCTCGCAGCGCGCGCCGCGTCACGGCGATGGCGACCCTCGGTGCGACGGCACTCGTGGCGAGCGCGTCGAGCGCCGCAGCGAGCACTCATGCCCGGCCGGCGACCTCCTCACCGGTCGCGATCCAGCTCTGGGAGTCCCACAACGGCGGGCCCGTCGGCGGTGCCATGAGCGCCCTCGTCGACAAGTTCGACGCGACCC
>JAKAQB010000206.1 GCA_021811865.1 Actinomycetes bacterium
GGAGAGCTGCTGGAGGGTCGTCGGGGTGCGCCGGGATCTCGGGATGGTCCGAGCGTGTGAGTGTCGTCTTCGACTACGGGGGGCGTTCGCCGCTGCGACGAGCTCGGTGATCGTGGTGCGCGCCTGCGGGTCTGTGGCGGGAGGCCTGCCGCCCGACGCCGTTGCGCCTCGGCGCCTTGCGCTCGCCGAGCGCGTCTGCGACGGCGAGGTTGCGCACGACGAGGGCAGACGAGGAGTGACTGGAGTGCCTCGGTGGGCTGGCCGCCGGGGTCGTCGTTGCCGAGCCCGCGGAAGACGAGGCGCACGGTGTACTCGGTCCTGGCGGTAGCTGAGCCCATGGGGGTCGCACTTCCATGTGACAACCACGCCGAGGCGCCAGCGGTCCCCTTCGGGGAGGGAAAGCAGCATCTCATGCACACTCGAAAGATGAGCCGGGTGCCCTTCGGCCCGAGAGAGGAGCATGCCCAACACAAGCGTACGGGGTGAGAGCTGGCGAGGGCGTACACCGACGGGGAGCTTTGCCTCGATGCCTGTGAGCTCGCAGGCTGCAACGTCGGCATCGAGGACCGCTTCTGCTCGGGCTAGGATCTCCGGGCCGCTCAACACCTGCCTCGGAACAGCCGGCGCCATGGGAACAGCGTCGAGGCAAGAGAGATGACCCCGAGCCGCTGGGAGCACACTACCCCGGCCTCCTCCACGAAGGCCTTGAGGCCGATCGCCTCTGCTGCTGTGGCCAGCCAGGTGGCACGGAGCCGTCCGGTGTCGAGGCGTCCGAGGTCGTTGCCGCCCGCAAGTGAGGAGATGAGCGGGGTGAGAAGGCGTGCTGCCGCGTCAGGGCAGCTCGGGCACCACGAAAGCGTCACAAGGCTCGTGTTTCTGCGCCGAACCTACCGCCCGCCCCGGATGGGCGGTATCCTTCGCTGCTGTCGCGAGGGGAGGGTCACACATGACTGTGGCACACAAGCTCACCGGCAACGCGATGCAGATGGCTGTCTGCCAGCTGGATGCCGGCCAGACGGTCTACGCCGAAGCCGGCAAGTTTCTCTGGAAGACCACGAACGTCTCCCTTGAGACCCGGCTCTCCAAACCGGTCAGCGGCCAGGCCAGCGGCGCGAGGAGCGGGGGCGGTCTGCTCGGGAAGGCCATGGAAGTCGGCAAACGGGTCCTCGCCGGTCAAAGTCTGGCGTTGCAGTACTTCACGGCTACCGGGGGCGGTGGCTTGGTAGCTTTCTCCGGCGCCCTCCCGGGCGAGATGCGGGCCATCGAGCTGGACGGGGCAGTGGGCTGGTACGCGGAGAAGGACGCTCTCATCGCAGCCGAGTCGAGCGTCGAATTCGACATCGCCTTCGCCGGGCTGCGGACGGGGCGGAGGGCAGGAAGCGGTTTCGTCCTCGAGAAGTTCACGGGCCGTGGCACTCTCTTCGTGGCGGCGTCAGGCAACTTCATCGAACTCAACCCCGCCAAGTACGGCGGAAAAATCCAGGTGCACACCGGGGCGGTGGTCGGCTTCCAGGACACCATCCGTTATAGCGTGGAGTACATCGGCGGGCTCAGTGCCCAGACTGCGATGACCGCGGTGTTCGGCGGCGAGGGAATCAACATGGCCACGCTCGAGGGCGACGGGACTGTGATCCTTCAGTCGGTGAACCTGCACGGGCTGGTGGGCGCTCTGGAAAAGCTGATGGGAAACGCCGGTGAGGAGACCAACCGCGGTGGTCTCGGCGGGCTCCTTGGCGGCATCACATAAGCGCCAGGCAACGACAGGAGAGAAGCCCATGGGACTGATGGACAAGATCAAGGCACAGGCCGGGCAGGTGAGCATCAAGGCCAAAGAGGGCACAGCTCAGATGCAGGCGAAGTTCGACACCATGCAGGCGACACGGGGCACCGAGACGATGCTGCGCGACCTCGGGGCCGCTTACTACGCCGAGCAGCGCCAAGGCGGGCCGCATGACGCCGTCGAGGAGGCCCTCGCTGCGCTCGATGCCCGCGCCGCCCAGAAGGGCCCCATCGACGTCTCGACCACCGGGCCGCAGGCCATGCCTAGCCAGGCAGCGCCGACCGCTGGTGCCGAGTCGAGCGGGGATTACTCGCTTGACGACCTGTAGACGTTTGCTGCATAGTCGCAGCGCTCGATGAGCAGGTCCACACGGTGCGGTAGCTCTCGCCCCGATGGGACAAGCATTGGGTCGACCGGGAAGGCCTCCCAGCGACCGTAGCTGGGTCCCGCCGCAGGAGGCGCACTCGATGTGTCTCGACCAGGGCTCGCATCGTGGTCCTCCCCTCCACCCAGCGATCGCTCACCTCGGTGCGTACCCGGTCCAGCAGCCTCGCGGTAGCTCGTCAACGGGCTCGACCAGGCCCGCCCAGCTTCTCGTGCGAGCCGAGCCGGTCGACCTCACCGATCGGCGTGAGCTGCTCCGCCGCGGTGGTCGTCGTGCTCCGCCAGCCCCCATCGTCCAATAGCACCGGCGCCGGCGCCACGACCCGGCTGCAGCGCCGGGCCGCCGAAGCCGCCAGCGCGCTCGGCGCGGCCGGGTGACCGTTGTCGTCCTCGACGCCCAACCGTCCACCTGGCGCGCACTGTAACGGCTCACCGAGAGTTTGAATGGGGTGTGGCTCTCCTGGAGGGACTGAGATCAGGTGGTTGCCGGCATGGCCCTGTCGGCGTAGCGGGATGCGTGGACGGGTTCGCGCTCGGCCACGAGGTGGTACTGGCCGTACTGCGCCCAGTCATCGTTGGGGCGGACGGCTCGGAGCTTCAGCATCGCTTCTGCTCCGTCGAGGACCACCGTGCGCAGCTGATGTCGAGCCGGTCGCGGACGAGGTGCCGGCACGCCCCCTCGATGACTCCGGTGGCGACGGGCCACCCGTGGGCAAGTGCCTTCGGGTAGTCGAGGTGGGGCCGCTCGTTCTCTAAGAGGCCGCGCGAATA
>JAKAQB010000207.1 GCA_021811865.1 Actinomycetes bacterium
CCGGCCCGGATCGCCTCCTCGAGCGTCGTGATGCCGTAGGCGTTCCCGCCCGGCCCGAGCCCTGGGACGACGGTGTAGTCGTTGCGGTAGCCGGTGGCGATGACGAGGTAGTCGTAGCCGTAGGTGCCGGCGCTCGTCGTGACCTTCCTGCCTGGGAGATCGAGGTGAGTCGCCTCAGCATGGACGAAGTCGACCCCGTGGGCCTCGAAGGTCGGCGCGAGCGGGAAGGTGATGTCGGCGGCCTTGCGCTTACCGAAGGGCAGCCAGATGAGCGACGGGTTGAACAAGAAGTGGTCGGAGTCGGAGACTACCCGGACATCGACATCGCCCCCCAGCTCGTGGTGGACGGCCAGCGCGGCCGTGAGCCCACCGAAGTTCCCCCCGAGCACCAGTACCTTCTTGCGAGCCACGGCAGTGCCTCCCTGATCTCTTCCGATGGAGCCTCACCGCTCCCCCTGCTGACGGGTGGTCGGGTGCCTGTGCAGATCCCGCAGGAGGGGGTGGCGACGGCGTTCGGGCCCCGGCATCGACCTCATGGCGCAATGCCGAGTCGAGAGGATCGTGGGCGCGTGACGATCGCCCGCCGATCATTGCCTGCAGAGCGGCCCGCTCGTCCCCGGACGAGGCACATGTTGAATAGTACTCCTGAGCAGGCAATTCTGAGCAGGTGACCCTAGGCAGGTGACCGGCGCCTCGAACCGCTGGCCGCAAGGATCCTGACAGTGGCGGGTCCGCGTGCCGGGCCGTCGGCTTGACTTGTGCCATGAGCACCACCGCCGTCACCTTGTACGGGGTCTGCGCCCTCACGTTCATGATGGTCATGTACGCGCTCGAGCGCCGGCACCGCAGTTTCGTCCTCGCCTTCGCGCTGGGTTGCCTGCTCTCGAGCGCGTACGGCTTTCTCTCGAAGGCGTGGCCCTTCGGGATCGTAGAAGGCGTCTGGTCCGTGATCGCGGTTGTGCGATTCGTCAGGGAGCGCCAACCCGCGGCGTGACCCCGCGCCCCGCGGCGCACCGCGGGCGGGTTCCCGCCGGAACCGCCAGCCGGGGCGAGCACGCGCCGCCGTCACCCGTTGGGCTCGTCGATTGCGTGCTGGCTCCCGCGCGGCTGGGTCTCGCCTGGAGGCCGGCGGTACGAGCGTCGGATCACATTTCATAGCAACCATTCAAAAGGCACCACATGCACGGCCCCAGCCGACCGAACCGATCGGGGCCGATCGCGTGGCCGACCGGGGGGCACCTTGCCAGGTGGCGCCGGGACACCCCGACCCGTCTCCTCCACGCCGCGATCGAGCCAGCGCCTGGTCTGGCGTATCTGCTGCCCCGGATCTCCTGTTATGTCCGCGTCAGGTTGGACTGTCAGAGTGCAGAGCGCGGCCGGGATCCGCCGCCCGTTGCGTACGATGGCCGTGCCCACCAGCCCCGAGGAACCTCTTCGTCGTGCACCTGCTCGGCCTGCTCAACTTCACACACCTCGTCTCGACCGCCGGCTACGGCGCCATCTTCTTGCTCTGCGTGGCCCAGTCGTGCTGCGTGCCGACGTCGTCGGAGCTCACCTTGGGCTTCGCCGGGGCGCTCGCCGCCCAGGGGAAGCTGAGCCTCGCAGGCGTCGTCGCGGCCGGGGTCCTGGGCGAGGTGGTCGGCGCCTACGTCGCCTGGGCGCTCGGGCGCTACCTCGGCCGGGCGGTGGTCGACCGCTACGGGCGCTACCTCCTGCTCAGCCACCGCGACCTCGACCGGGCCGAGGCCTGGTACGACCGCCACCAGCGCTTCGGGGTCTTCGGGAGCCGCCTGCTCCCGGTCATCCGCAACTTCGTGGCCCTGCCCGCAGGCATCGCCGAGGTCCCGCTCCTGCGCTTCGGGGTCCTCACCGCCGGGGGCTCGCTGCTCTGGGACGGCGCCTGGGCCGGCATCGGCTACGGCGTGGGCGCCCACTGGCACGCCATCGCCAAGGCCTTCGGCGACGTCGGCTACGTGCTCGGCGCCCTCGTGGTGGTGGCCGTCGCCTTCGGCGCCTACCACCGCTACCAGAGCTACCAGGCCGCGCGGGAAGAGGGCCAGGGGGAGGGGCCCGCTGCGGGGCCGGGGCAGGCCCGCCTCGAGGACGCGGGACGCCACGCCTACAAGACCGGCCCGGGCGGCCAGACGCGCCCCTTCGCGAGGGGTGACGGGAGTCTGGAGGCGACGGGGACGGTCCGGTGGCTCGCCAGCTCCTCCGGACGTCCGCCCCCCGCCTTTCCTTCCCGCGCCGACGGGGGCGGCTCTGCGACGGCCACAGTCGCAGGCGCCCGAGCCGCTACCGCCACTGCCAGCCGGCGCTTGATCGCCAGCTCCTCCGGACGAGTCGTCTCGACGCCTCGCCACGCCGCTTTTCCGAACTCACCGATCGCCGCGTGGGAGGCGGCGGTGCTGCACGGGAAGCGCGAGGCACATTCGAGCGTCGAGCCGTTGCTCGTAGAAGACGGAGGCGTGGAGGCGAACGGGCGCCTCACCGCCATGCTCGGGGCACTCCTGCTCGTGCTCTTGGCGGTCGAGGGGATCTCGGTCCTGCGCATCACGACATTGTTGACCGTACATGTCGTGATCGGGATGGTGCTCGTCCCCGTCGTCTTGCTGAAGATCGGGAGCACCACGTGGCGGTTCGCGAAGTACTACCTCGGATCGCCGGCGTACCGGAGGAAGGGGCCACCACCTCCTGCGCTCAGGCTTCTCGGACCGTTCGTGGTGGTGTCGACCATCGCCGTCGTGGGCAGCGGGATCGCCCTCCTGCTCGCGCCGACGAGCCTCCGTACAGGGCTGCTTCTGGTCCACAAGGTCACCTTCGTGCTGTGGTTCGCCGCGATGGTCATCCATGTCCTCGGGCACCTGCTCGACGTGGCGCACCTTGCGCCGAGGGATTTCTATCTGCGCACGAGGCGCCAGATCCGC